>JAJYOS010000052.1 GCA_021796055.1 Bacteroidota bacterium | reverse complement strand
ATTCATATCATTTATGAGGACAATTGAATGAAGAAATTTCTGACGCTCTTTTCGTTTCTTGGCATCTTTGCGGCATCGCTGACTATTGCCGCGTTGCCGGCGTTTGCTTCGGAGCCCGCTCCGGCTCCTCCTAAAGGGATGGTGGACCTTATTCTTGGTAAGTCATATACTGCCATACCTCTTGTCCCGATAAAGTACTCCTTCGCCCCGATGGAAGTCGGACTTCAATTCCCGGGCGGTCTGACGGACGGCAAGATCGCGTCATCAACGGACTACCATGATCACCAGTGGCAGCAGTACATTCGCGGAGGGATGCGAAGCATCGTGGTCGACATGGGGAGGGTAAATACCGTACACGAGATGCAGGAGAGATTTCTTCAGGATATCCCTCACGGCATAGACTTTCCTCGAGAGGTGACATACGCCCTCTCAATGGATGGAAACATTGGGCGGTTGTCGGCACGGTGAGAAGCGCCATCTCTTTAACGGTCACCAAGCCGACGGTTCAGACTTACGCTATCTCAGGCCTCGATTATCAGGCCAAGTACGTGAAGATGACTTTCGTCGTGGACGTTTTTAGCGTCGCGGACGAATTTCAGGTGTTCGGAAACCACGGAGTTGTTGACGGCGCGACAGTCCCGAAGATAACGCCACCGCCGGTTTACCCGGGCAAATATTGCCCTCCCGGCTCTCCCGAGGTTGGTGGAACAAGAAACATGGTCCTAATCACCAACGGCTATTACAAGAAAGACCCGGCGATAGCGAAGAACAGCGTCGACCAGCTCCTCCCATATGTGGGATACATCAGCACTTCCGGCAAGATAAAGGATTTCATGTTCGACAGCTTCCTCTTCTCCGCGTTCGGCGAAGCTCCGTCTGGAGGACAGTATGGTGCCGATATCAAGAAACCAACCATCCTTTCCGACTGGCAGTACTATATCGATAATACTTTCATGCCAGATTACAACGTGTCGGCTTTGAACATAGCGACAGGGAAGGTTAAGAAGGCGCTCGGGCGGCCATCGTACAAATCGAAGGTCGAAATTGCCATACCATATCCGACCCCGAGCTCAAATTATTTTGGCGCGATAGATGGGAAGCCGGTAAACATGGAGAAACTTTCGGACAGAGAGAGGCTGATAAGATGGTACGTCGACCAGGTGCTGGCCAAATGGAAAGCGGGCCGTTACGATAATCTGAAGCTTGTAGGAATGTATTGGATAAGCGAGAAGGCCGCCTTCACAATCAACGACAGCGAGAAGGCACTCATCAGATACGTCGGCAACTTTGTCAGAAGCAAGGGACTCGTTCTCGACTGGATCCCGTTCATCAATGCCGAAGGTTTCTACGAATGGCATTCGCTCGGTTTCGACGGAGCGGAGATGCAGCCGAATTATTCGTTCCACAATTATCCGGTGCAGGAGCTTGGCGAGGCTGCGGAAACATGTAAGATGCTTGGAATGGGCATCGAGATCGAGATACACTGGGATGCCCTTAAAAACGACGCGCTTCTGGAAAAGTATTACCAGTATCTCAATTGGGGAATCAAGAAGGGGTACATGACCGGAGCAGCGCATTCATATTATCAGAACGCCGGACCCGGGACTTTCTACCAGTGCTGTTACAACAAAAATCCCAAATACAGGGAAGTCTACGACAAGACTTACGATTTCATAAAGGGAACTTATACGGAGACCAATGTCCATTGACAAGCCAGTGTCGGTGAAAGCAGGTTTCATGGAGATAGATTTGATGCACCTCAGGACTAAATTATTCGCTGCATTTTTGCTGGTGGCCGTTTCGTGCTCGCCGGCTCTAGCCGGTCAAACGGTGGATCATTCCCCGTCGGCGCGTTACCGTGTCTTTAATCTTACCCGGTACGTGGATCCTTTTGCCGGGACGAAGACAAACGGGGAAACGTATCCTGGCGCGACGGTTCCTTTCGGGATGATTCAATGGAGTCCCGATACCGGCCCGCTCAGGCGTCCGGCTGGATACAAGTACGGCGATTCGCTTATTACTGGCTTCAGCCTCGATCATCTCAGTGGCGCGGGATGTCCTTATGGCGATAACTTCGACTTCGTCCCGCTCCTAAATACTTCTAGCATTACGCCTCCGCTTGGAAGAGCTGGCTTCCTCGAACCGTTCTCTCACGCCAATGAGACAGCAAGCCCCGGATACTATTCTGTGAAACTGAATGACGGTATCAAGATAGAGCTGACGACCACCGAGCGCATGGGGTTCGGAAGATTTATCTTCCCCGCGAATTGTGCGCCGACGGTCGCCGTCAACGCGGGAAGCAACGTCAATGGCACAAGGGATGTCGTGATGAAGATCGATCCCGAGAATCGTTCCATGAGCGGCGAGGTTACCGGCGGACACTTCTGCAATTTTCCTGATGTGACGACAATTTATTTCTACGCAATGTTCAACAGGCCGTTCTCCGGCTACGGCACCTGGGCCGACTCGAGTCTGATGAAAGGGAAGACCATCGGCGAAGGAAATACCGGAGGCGCCTGGGTCACATTTGACCCAAAGGACGGCAGGACCGTCCTCGTGAGAGTCGCGATCTCATACGTAAGTGTGGGAAACGCGAAACTCGATCTTGAGAATGAAAGCCCGCTTACGGATTTCACTTCGAAGGCATTCGAGAATACTGCCCGAGCGGCGAGCCAACTGTGGAATTCATGGCTCAACCGAATTCAGGTCAGCGGTGGAACATTGTCTGAATACCGTACATTCTATACGATGCTTTACCACGCTCTGCTCGCGCCTACCGTTTATTCCGATGTAAACGGACAGTACATGGGTTATGACGGTAAGGTTCACGTCGTGGACGACGGTCAGCCGGAATATGCCGACTACTCGGGCTGGGATATTTACAGGAGCGAGTGTCAACTCCTCGCGATGATCGCGCCGAATCGCGCGAGCGCGATGGCTCAATCTCTTGTCAGAGATTATGAGCAGGGCGGCGCGTTCCCACGGTGGGGAGTCCCTGGCATGGACAGCGGTGTGATGATTGGTGATCCTGCCGCGGCGATGATCGCGGACTTCTACGCTTTCGGCGCCAGGAAATTCGACGCGCGCGGCGCGCTCTCGGGCCTCGTCCGCGCGGCCACCGATCCGTCAGTCTACGCAATTCGTTCGCGCACCTACGAGCGCCCCGGACTCAAAGACTATCTCACGCTAGGTTATCTTCCGGCGAGCCAGGACGGCGGAAATGTTTCAATGACCCTGGAGTACAATTCCGCCGATTTCGCGCTCTCAGAATTCGCCGGTGCCCTTGGCGACAAGGCCGACAGCATTCTTATGCTGAAGCATGCCCAATACTGGAAAAATCTTTTCAACGTGAAGACCGGTTTCTTCGGAATGCGTCACCGGGACGGCGCCTGGGTACCGGCCTCCGAAGATACCGTCGATCATTTCGGATCGAGCCAGGCTTATGTCGAGGGAAGTCCCGAGCAGTACGTTTGGATGGTCCCGTTCAATTTAAGAGGGCTTACGGAAAAGATGGGCGGTCGGAAAATCGCGCTGGCCCGTCTCGATACTTTTTTTACCGAAATCAACGGCGGATTCAAGTCCAAGTATGCTTATCTTGGCAATGAGCCGAGCATAGAGACTCCGTATATATATTGTTTTCTTGGTGAACCTTATAAGACTCAGCAGGTGGTGCGAAAGGCCCTCAACGAACTCTATCACGGACATATAGGCGCCTATCCAGGCAATGATGACCTCGGGGAAATGTCTTCATGGTATGTCTTCGGAGCGATCGGAATGTATCCTGAGCTTCCCGGCTCCGACGTGTTGGTCCTCGGAAGTCCGCTCTTCAAGAGGGCGGTATTGCATCTGCCTGGAGGAGACGTTACGATAATTGGAGACGGGGCCGGAAAGAATTCTCCGTACGTCCACGGTCTGACTATCAACGGTCGCGAATGGATCAAGCCATGGATACGATTCGGCGAGATCGCACGCGGCGGCATGATGGTGTACCATCTTGACAAGATTCCCGACAAGAAATGGGGAAGCGCCATAGATGACGCTCCCCCTTCATATAACTGATAACATGGAAACGGTCATGCCCATGAAAGCTCATTTGAAATATCTGGCGTTAGGCACGCTAGTGATTTCCCTTTTTACATTTCCGAAGTCCGGCATTTCGGCCACAAGTGCCTCTCAAGGGAAGAAGGCTTCGCCCATTTACCTGAATCCGAAATATCCCATAGATAAACGCGTCGACGATTTGCTCGGTAGGATGACCCTTAAGGAAAAGATAGAACTCATCGGCGGAAATGAATTTTCCACCAAACCTATTCCAAGGCTCGGCATACCAAAGTTGAGAATGTCCGACGGCGCTTTGGGCGTCAGAAGATGGGGACCCTCTACTGACTATCCCTGCGGGACCGATCTTGCCGCCACTTGGGACACAACTTTGATCTCGAAGGTGGGGAAAGCGATAGGTCAGGAGCTGAAGGCGAAAGGTGGAGACATACTGCTTGGGCCGAACGTGAACATCGCGAGGATCCCGCTCGGCGGAAGGACTTTCGAGGCGTACGGGGAAGATCCGTATCTCACTTCAAGGATGGCCGTCAGTTATATCGAAGGATTGCAAAGCGAAGGTGTCGCCGCCACCGTAAAGCATTTCGACGCGAACAACCAGGAATACGAGAGGATGTTCGTCAACGAGAAGGTCAGCAAACTCGCTCTGAATGAGATATACATGCCTGCCTTCAAGGCGGCAGTGCAAGAAGCGCACGTCCTGTGCGTGATGGCGGCGTACAACAAGGTAAACGGCCAATATTGCTCTGAGAATCAATATCTTTTGGAGAAAAAACTTCTTCATGACTGGGGATTCAAAGGGCTTATAATGTCCGACTGGGGTGCGGTTCACAGCAGCATTCCGGTGGCGAACGGCGGTCTCGATCTCGAGATGCCCACGGGGCAGTATCTAAATGACAGTACTTTGATTCCCGCGATCAAGTCCGGCAAGGTTAAGATCAGCTCTATAAATGATAAGGTTCGCAGAATCCTGTGGGTCATGTTCAAGTTGGGATTGTTCGAACATCCTCATACTTCGAACCCGGCCCTGGTCAACACGCCGGAAGACAGACGGATTGCCTATCAGGCAGCGGTTGAGGGGATCGTTCTTCTGAAGAACGAAGGGCATGTTCTCCCCCTCGACGTCCATAAATTGAAGTCCATAGCAGTGATCGGTCCGAACGCGGCGATAGCGAGACCGAGCGGCGGTGGAAGCGCAGCGATAACGCCCATCTACACGGTGAGCCCTCTCGAGGCGCTGCGGTCGAAACTTGGTCACTCGGTGAAAATAAATTTTGCCCAGGGAGTAGAGCTCGGGGGTGACGCTTTCCCAATGGCATCGTCTTATCTCTACCTTCCTGATAAAAATCAGCACGGCCTCGATGCGGAGTATTTCGGCAACGATACGCTCGGAGGAAGGCCGGTTTATACCAATGTCGACAGCGCAATAAACTTCAACTGGGCTGGTAATTCACCCGCTCCGGGAGTTCAAGGCAACTTCTTTTCTGTTAGGTGGATTGGAAGGTTCAAGGCGCCCGCTTCCGGCAACTACGTCTTCAATCTGACGAGTGATGACGGCTCGCGAATGTTCATAAACGGAAAACTTGTGATCGATAACTGGGGTCCGCACTCTCCGGTCGAGCGTTCGTACGAAATGCATGTAGAAAAAGGGAAGTTCTACAATCTCAGGGTGGAATATTTTCAGGGCACAGGCGGTTCGATGGTTGTGATGGGAATGAGAGAGCCCACGACGGAAATGATCGCCCACGCCGCCGCCGTCGCGAAACGCTCCGATGTAGCGCTTCTCTTCGTCGGCACTTCAAGCTATTACGAAAGAGAGGGACAAGACCGCGACAGTCTTGGACTGCCCGCCGACCAGGATGCGCTGATAAAGGCGGTCGCGAACGCGAACAAGAAAACAATTGTCGTTATGATTTCCGGCGCGCCGGTTCAAATGAACCATTGGATAGGCGATGTGCCCGGACTCATGCAGGCATGGTTCGGCGGCGATGAATCGGGAAACGCGATTGCAGACGTGCTGCTTGGCAAGCACGATCCATCCGGAAGACTCCCGATTACATTCCCGGTGAAATGGTCGGATTGTTCCGCCTACAGCTCTTACAAACGTCAGGACAGCGTGTCCGTCTATAGCGATGGAGTATTTGTCGGATACCGGTGGTTCGACAAGCATAACATTAAGCCGCTCTTCCCGTTCGGATACGGTCTCAGCTACACAAAATTCATTTATAGTGATCTTAAGATTCGGCCTGCTGCAGGCGATTATATCGTTACATTCAAGGTCAGAAACGCCGGGCGTGTCGTGGGAGTTGCGGTTCCTCAGCTGTATGTCCACGATCCCAATCCCGCGCCGAACGTTCCGGTGAAAGCGTTGAAAAAGTTCGATCGCGTTTCATTGAAACCGGGCCAGACGTCGACTGTGACATTCTCTGTCGACGCGAACACTTTCTCGCATTACAATCCTCGAGAGGGGAAGTGGATTACGAATCCGGGGAGATATGATATCCTAATCGGAAGTTCGAGCAGGGACATCAGACTGGACGGCAAGTTAACAATTGAAAAGAAGCAGGACTGACTTTTTAGATCGCAATGCGCGTTAGAAATAAAATAGCCACGCTCCATTCGAATCGCAGTTCTTACGGTGTAAAGGTCGTTAGATTTGCGAAGAGGCTTGTGGTTGCCGCGATCTCTCTTTGGATTGTGGCCCGGTTTACATCCGGTCAGGCTCGCGCCGCTGAATCACATTCTCAAAAGGTGGTGAGACAGGGTGACAACATATTCATGTCCTTCAGGTACAGGAAAGGGATGGATATGCATCTCGAGATTGGGAGGTGCGGAATAAACCGGCTTGCAAATATAAAGGCACTCTACGTTCAAAGTAGTCCGTCAGGCAAAGTATCTCCGTGGCTTTCGCACAAATCAAAACTTTTGCTCGAGTCTTCAACCGACTGGATAGGTCCGTATACCGTGAAATCAGATGAGGATTCTGATAATGTTCGCGAGGCCTTCACGGGGGGATGGCACGGAAGCAACGGGGACGCCACCGGCTCGCCGACGGCGCGGCTGGATAGCCTGAGCGTCTCTGTGCGCGGCAAGCCACTGATGAATGATCATGTGTATAAAGGAGCCGTGCGCATACACGCTGTCGACTACGTAATGGCTTTTAATACAATCAAAGACCGCGAACCCGTCATCAAGGAAGTTGAAACGCTCGACATCAATGGGGGCGTCGTCAACGTGCAGGTCGATGTCATCGCTTTGAAGAAGATTACCATACTCAAGTATTATGGCCTGCAGGCCCAGGACTTTTCAAATAAGGGCGCGGTGAGATACGGCGATGGGCCCGCCCTCAAGCTTGGCCCCTATTCAGATTCCGGAGCGAAGGGGAAGTCCAATATAGTGAACAAATTCTCCATCACCCCGGAGAGCGGGGAATGCACCGTTGTCGCCACGATGGATACTACATTCGGGCTCGGAAGATTCAGGAGCATCGGGAGCGACATGCCAACAATATTCACTGAACCATACGGTAAGACGTATTTCAATTTGATTCGCGGGAAAGGGCTGACTCTACGGAAGGGAGAGGAGGTCCGTTGGAAGGGAAGTTATGCATTTGAGTGAAGTTGCAGGGCGAAAAGGCGCAGCGCGATTTTGGAATTCATTGAATCAAGGAATCATGATGAGACTTAGTCTTGTATTAGCATTAGCATCGCTGTTGTTTCCCTTCGCGGCGCGAGCGGGCGTGGCCCGAGCAGTTCTGAATCCGGCCGAGGGTATTACTCTTTCGAATAACTTCGTCAAGTTTAAATTTCAACCCGGCTACATGGGGCTCGAGGGAATGACCGACCTTAAAACCGGCTATGAGCATATCCGTATACTGAAAGGCAAGCCGCTCCTATGGGAAGTAGTCTTCGGAAAGGGATTGCAGAGAGAAAGCATCACCAATAATTATACTCCGTGCAATTATGCCTCCATGGAAAAACTTGCCGACGGCTCACAGCGTCTTGATCTAGAATGGAACAATATGCGCTGGTGGAAAGAGAACCGCGTCGTAAGCGTGCGCGTAACCGTGGACTTGCCTCCAAATTCTGGCGTGGCGAAGTGGAACATTTACGTCCAGAATAATTCGGTCTACTGGGGATTGTGGGATGTTCAGTTCCCCAAGATCAATGGTTTCCCTGCTCCGGGTCAGTATGACATAGCCAGGCCGGCTTTCGCTACGGGCGGACTCCTGTACAAAGATTGCCGCGAAAATGTGGGAGGGACATTCCACGGACGTTATCCATCGGGCGGTTGGGCAATACAGATGGTGTCGTTCACGCACAAGGATAATTCCGTTTATCTTGCCACGATGGACGGACAGGGGATGGCAAAAGATTTCGAAGCCGACGCAGGCAAGGGAGACCTTGCGGTGGTCAACTATCCGGAGAACATGGGAGTAGCAGGCTCCGATTGGCCGGGATGGTACCCAATTTCGTTTGGGGTGTACCAGGGTGATTGGCTCCAGGCCGCGCTTCGTTACAGGAAATGGGCAATCCACCAAAAGTGGGCGAAACCGCTCGCCGAAAGACATGATGTACCTGAGGCAATGAAGAACGTAGGACTTTGGGTGCGCGACTTCTGGGTTTGGGATCACAAGACGGGAACGCCTGAGCAAATGGACGCGCCGCTCATCGAGGCGAGGAAGGAAATTGGCGCTCCGATTGGGCTCCACTGGTATTTTTGGGAAAAGAATAAATTCGATAACGATTATCCTCACTTCTTTCCACCGAAGCCCGGTTTCGAACAGAGGGTAAAAGAACTTGTCGGCAAAGGGTTTCTAGTAATGCCTTATATCAACGGCAGAAGCGCCGACATGAACATTCCCGACTGGAAAAAGTTCGCCCCTTACGCGACTTACGATCAGGCGGGCGGATTCATATTGGACACGACAGGGCTTTCAGGCAGGCTTGTAGAGATGTGCCCATCCCAGCCGTTCTGGCAAAACAAAGTCGCGCAGGATGTCGACAGTCTGGTCAGCGACTACGGTTGTAACGGTGTCTACGTCGACCAGGTTTCGGCGATGAGGGATGAGCTCTGCTTCAACCCACACCATGAACACCCGCTCGGCGGCGGCCGCTGGTGGACTGACGGTAACAGGGAAATGATGAGGAAGGTACGATACGAGGCCCATCGCGACGGGCATGACGCGGTTATCACAACCGAAGGTGCCGACGAGGTTTTCACTGATTTGGTCGACGGCGACCTTATGTGGGTCGGTCCCACAGACAGGGAGATCCCCCTTATAAATGTAGTGTACTCCGGCTACGCAATATTCTTCGGCAGTCCCTGCAACTTCGAAAAATGCAGCGACGACTTGTTCAACTTCGCTGAAGGGCAAGCTTTCATCTTCGGGAGACAAAACGGCTGGATGACGCTCGACCTCTTCAACCCGAAATACGCGAAGAAAGTGGATTTCCTTCGCCAGTGTGCCCAGTACCGTGTTGCGACTAAGGATTTCTATCTATACGGGAGGCTCCTAGGACTTGTCCACCCGACGAATGAGATTCCGACTTTTACATCTTCCGAATTCGGCCGCTGGAAACAGAAGCGAACCGGCACCGTCCCGGATGTGAAGGCGACAATATGGAAGTCCAGTCACGGAAACCTCGGGATCTTCCTTGCAAACTTTGTCCAGAAAGACATACCGTTTTCGTTTTCAATTGATCCCAGGAAGTATGGAATGAACGCGGACAAATATGAGTTGATTGAGATAACGCCGCATGGGAAAGTACCTGTACGACCTTTATCCGGTATCGTGAATCTCACGGAAACGCTAAGGCCCGCTTCTATAAAGGTTATCGAGATAAAACCGGTCTCCAATTAGTGTGGCTGTACTCGATGGATCATCTTGTTTATATTTCGGTTTCGTGCGTTGAACGGTTCTCTATCAAAAGTAAAGGCAGAATCAATTTATGAGACGAATTTACATTTCCACACTTGTTCTGCTCATGTTTTCCGCTTCTTCCGCGGTCGCGGCCAGCAACGCGCGGCGCGTAAACGAAGAGGTCAAGACGCTCCTCTCAAGAATGACACTTGAAGAAAAAATCGGGCAGATGACCCAGCTTACTATTCAGGCGGTCTCGTACGCAAAGGGACCGGACAAGGGAAAGATAGACATGAAGAAGCTGGATGAGGCGATTCTGAAGTATCATGTCGGCTCAATCCTCAACGTCTTCGATTCATCTTTATCGGTGCAAAGTTGGAACACGCTGATCACGAGGATTCAGGATGTCGCCATGAAGACTCGTCTAAAGATACCTGTTATCTATGGAATCGATGCTATACACGGCGCGACGTACACAAAGGGCGCGACGCTCTTTCCTCAGCCGCTGAACATGGCGGCGACTTTTGACACGACGCTGCTGAAAAGGGAGGGCGCCATAACCGCGCTCGAGGTGCGGGCGTCCGGGATTCCTTGGATCTTCTATCCGTTGATGGGACTTGGTAGGCAGCCTCTATGGTCGAGGATTTATGAAACGTTTGGAGAAGATTCTTACCTGGCAAGCAGGATGGGCGCCTCCTATATCGAGGGCGCTCAGGGAGACGACATAGGCGCTCCTGATAAAGTCGCAACCTGCCTGAAGCACTATGTCGGCTACGGTCTTCCGCTCGATGGGAAAGACAGAACCGAGGCATGGATCCCCTGGCGTATGATGGAACAGTATTATCTACCGCCGTTCAAGGCCGGCGTCGAGGCCGGAGCCCCGACGATAATGGGCAACTCGGCGGAGGTGAACGGCATCCCCGGTCACGCTAACTACCGCCTCCTTACCCAAGTCCTCCACAAACGCTGGCATTTCAAAGGCTTCGTGGTTTCCGATTGGGGTGATATCGAAAACCTGTACACGAAGTATCGCATCGTGTCCTCACCTGAAGAGGCTGTCAGGATCGCCGTCATGGCCGGCGTGGATATGAGCATGGTTCCCTCCGACTACAGCTTTTATAATTATCTTCTAGCGCTCGTCAAAGCCCACAAGGTGCCGATGTGGCGGATCAACCAGGCGGTGAGCAGGATATTGAGGGTTAAGTTTGAACTCGGACTTTTTAAGAATCCATTTCCTGACAAGGAACTCGCCGCGCGATTTGCTTCGCCATCTTCGGACAGCACTAACCTCGAAGCCGCCGAGGAATCGATAACGCTCGTAAAGAACGAGAACCATTTCCTCCCTCTTTCGAAGAACATCAAGGTGCTGGTCGCCGGTCCCAATGCCGATGATCTCTCTGCCATGAACGGCGGATGGACCATCACCTGGCAGGGGAATGCCGAAAACTTGTATCCGAAGAATAAACTAAACCCTCTTCAGGCAATCCAAGCCAAAATCGGCAAACAAAACGTCACTTACGTGCAGGGCTGCACTTATGATTCCCTGACAGACGCCGACTCGGCTGTAGCCGCCGCAAAGCATGCGGACGCGGTGATACTGTGCCTGGGCGAGCATACGTACGCGGAGACTCCGGGAAACATAAACAGCCTCGCGCTGCCATGGGCGCAGACAAAACTCGCAAAGATGCTAATGGCCACTGGAAAACCGGTCGTCCTCGTGATGCTTGAGGGAAGACCGAGAGTCATTAACCCTATCGTCGGAGGTTCAAAAGCGATTCTGGCGGCATTCCTTCCAGGCATGGACGGCGGCGAAGCTCTGGCGAATATTCTGTTCGGCGACGCGAATCCGAGCGGCAGGCTACCGATAACGTATCCGAGGTATGACGATGCGTTGTACCACTATGATCACGGCCGCGCTTCGGTCATGGGAGGGAACGTCTACGACCCCCAGTGGAATTTTGGCTATGGACTGAGCTACACAACGTTCAAGTACAGCGACCTAAGACTTTCGAAAGAGAAAATAAATGAGCGCGAGAATGAAGTCGTTACCGTGAAGGTCACCAACGCGGGAAGCATGGCTGGCAAGGACGCTGTACTTCTTTATATGGGCGAAAAGGTCAGGCAGGTGTCGCATCCGGTGAAGCAGCTGGCAGGATTCGGAAAAATATATCTTGAGCCTGGGCAATCGAAGGTAGTGTCGTTTACGATCGCTCCGGAGCAGCTCTCCTTCATTGGAATTTCAAACAAGAGAATAATACAACCGGGGAGCTTCAAGGTTTCGGTCGGCGACCTCTCCCGTGAGTTCGAGGTCGTAGGGCCGCGCGTCGGTTTCTTCGGTGGATTTTCGAGATGAACAACAAACAAACTGAAGTTGCACAAATAAGATCAGGAGTGATCGCGTCGTGAATAGAAACCTTCTCTTTGCCACAGTAGTGTCAGCATTAGGCAGTTTCCTCTTCGGCTTCGATACTGCCGTAATCTCCGGCACAACAAAGTTTATAACGCAGTATTTCAGCCTGACCGACGCGACCCTCGGAATAACGGTGTCCATGGCGCTTTGGGGAACGGTGGTCGGCTCAATCATCGTAGGAAAACCCGGCGACATATACGGCAGGCGCGCGATGCTTCTTCTTACCGGCGCGGCTTATTTTGTTTCGGCCATTGGGAGCGCTCTCGCGACGGGCTGGTACACGCTTTTGATATTCAGGTTCCTTGGCGGCGTCGCAATCGGCGCGGCTTCCGTAATGGCGCCGATGTACATAGCTGAGCTGGCGCCCGGCAGGCTTCGCGGAAGACTGGTAGCCGTATCTCAGTTCAATATAGTCGTCGGAATCCTCGTCGCGTTCTTTTCAAACTACCTGCTGGTCGGCATCGGAGCCGATAACTGGCGTTGGATGTTCGGAGTCATGGCCGTCCCCGCGGCGGCTTTCTTCGGGCTGCTTTTCGTGGTACCGGAGAGTCCACGCTGGCTTGTCAAAATGGGAAGAGAGAACGTCGCAAGAGATGTCCTGGAGAAGGTCGGCGCCGTAAATGTCAGTTCAGAGCTGGACGACATCGGGCGTTCTTTGAAATCCGAAGAAGGTTCAACCAAACTTTTCCAGAAGAAGTACAGCTTCGTGATCTGGTGCGCCGTTCTCCTCGCGTTTTTCGCGCAGATGTCCGGAATCAACGTCATCATGTATTACGCCCCGATGATATTTGAGAAGGCTGGCGCGAGCACAAGCAACGCGATGCTCCAGGCAATCGCCGTGGGGGTCACGAATCTTATCTTCACTATAATCGCCATGTTCCTGATCGACAAACTTGGGCGCAGGCCCCTTCTAATGATCGGCGCGGTTGGAATGTTCCTCTCGCTCGCGGGCGCGGCACTTCATTATTATGATGGCCGTCTCGTCAGCGACCTCGCGATGGTCGGTTGCGTTATTGGCTTCGTTGCCTTTTTTGCCTTCTCACAGGGCGCGGTCATATGGGTCTTCCTGTCCGAGATTTTCCCGAACAGGATCAGGTCGAAGGGACAGGCGCTCGGCTCGTTTGTCGACTGGATCGTCAACGCCGTTATCGGCCTCGCGTTTCCAATCGCGCTGACGAGCTTCGGAGGTGGAGATGTCTTCATGTTCTTCGCGGTGTTGATGATACCGTTCTTCTTCTTCGTGCTTAAGGTAATGCCCGAGACGAAGGGGAAATCGCTCGAGGAGCTGGAGAAGATCGTCGTTTTTGAGAAGTAAATAGTTCACGGCCGTCAGACGTGTTACCGGCGACGGTCCGCGCTAAAATAACCGTGGTACTTGATATATAAATCGATGACTGGAGGAATAATGTCTTTTAAAATTTCATTCAAGAGCATAGCGGCGGCCTTGCTTGCCTCGTTTTTCGTCAGCGCGGGCCTTTCCGCTCAGGTCAGGATTCTTCGTGTCGCTCCGCCGGCAACCGATCCGGCCATCGAAACGGTTCACGGTCCGAATATCGCGCTCTATGATCCGACTGTTCCATCAAGGCACCTCCTTTATCTCTTCATCACCGGCACGGGCGGCAGCGCGACCGGCAGCCAAAGGGATGACAGCATATTCGCAACGTGGGGATATCACGCCATCAGCCTCGACTATGAAGACAACGTTATCGCTGTCGCGTGCGCGCACAGCCTCGACAGCACAAGCTTCGGTCGTTACCGCGACGCTATCGTGACCGGAGCCCCCGTCAGCAAGAAGATAAAAGTAAATAAGGCAAACTCCATTCTGAATCGGTTTCAGAAACTCCTCGTTTATCTGGTTAAACACGATCCAAACGGCGACTGGGGACAGTTCGTTAAAGACGGCCAGCCCATATGGAGCAAGGTTATCGTTGCTGGCCATTCGCAGGGCGCCGGGCATGCACCTTACATCGCGAAACTCTTCAAGGTCAACAGGGTGATTATCTACTCGGGCCCTCAGGATTATATGGATAACCTTCACAGGCCGGCTCCTTGGCAGGCAATGAAGAGCGCCACTCCTCCGTCAAGGTTTTTCGCCTTCCTGGCGATGAAAGATCCGTTCAACGTTCATCACCAGATAGCCAACTGCATGGTGCTCATGCATCTCAGCAAACCGGATACGCTACACGTTCAACCCGGCGTTGCCATACGAGGCGATTATCATATACTGATAAACACTCTCCCCACCAAGTGGCCTCATGCCTCCTATCGGGCTGAGCC
>JAJYOS010000051.1 GCA_021796055.1 Bacteroidota bacterium | reverse complement strand
GTGTCCAAAATTCAATTATCTCAACAATTCGGCCTTAATGTCTTCCTTGTCTTTTATCGTGACCACGATTAGCTTTTTCGAGTAGTGTCCTATTTGATTTTCTTTACCATATGATTTGAAATGCCCCCCGGGGACCACGAAGAATCACCAAGTTCTTTTCACTAAGAGTGACCAATGCTGCTCTCGGCGGACTTTGCGGTCAAAGAGGAACTTTCTCAGGAAATGATAATTGAATTTTGGACACTGCCCTTTTTCGACACAACACCATTAGAAAAGAGGATTTCTATGAGATGCCCCGAGTGTGGAGCGGAGATGACAAATCAGCTCCGTCACGGAATAGCCGTCCAGAGCTGCTCTAATGACCATGGAATGTGGTTTACGATGAGCGAACTGGATGAACTTGAGAACGAAGCCTTCAGTGATGAAGAGGAAAAAGGTTCACTGATGTTATCGAGCATCCCGGCGAAGTACAGCTGCCCGGTGTGTGAATCTAGTTTGAGGCAGTTCGATTACAGGATGTATGACCTTGTTCTCGAATACTGCGAGAACAGGCATGGTTTCTGGCTAGAGGCCGGAGAAGACGACCGCATACTCGTACTTATGAAGGAGCGGAAAAGAGACGAACAGCGGAAATTCAGCGCCGAAGCAAACTGGCAATCGACGGTTAAACATCTGCAGTCCCATTCGCTATTCATGAAGTTGAAAGATTTGATGAGAGGGTAGAGGAGTTCTACCTCACGGGTCTTACTGACCAATCTTCAAATCGCCAGATCAAAAGGGAGGTCGGAAATATCTCTGAGGCGTCTGCCGTTGATCATCATGTCCAACTGCTCTTGATCTGTTTCATTTCCTTTTTCTTGTACCGCCGCCTGCAATTCGGGCAGTGCGAAATGGTACACGCAATCGATGTCCCCGGTCCCAAGAGCTACGGAGGCAATTCGGCTAGGAAGAGGCTCAGCGGTTACGACGGATATGTGGGGAGTGTTGCCCTTTCGGTTTCTTATCAGATTCAGTGCTTCAGTTCTGGCATTCTGCGCCCGGTCGCTTCGCATTGTCAACTTACAGGAAATGCTAGCATGGAGAATCATACTGGTGCTATTTGATTGCCTGAGAGGCGTGAACGTGGCGTGACGACCTCCTTTGAGCAGCTCTCCGGTTCGGTCTAGCTCCGAGTCGGCCAAAGGTGTCCGTGAAACAACCACATCAGGAGTAACAAGATAGTCCCCCAGCAGACTCTTCAAATTTGTACGAGTGTCTTTGGGAACTTCACCCTTAAGAATATTCGTGAGCTCTCCAAGATGCTTGTACTGCGCAAAGTCAGATATTTCCTCGTGCACAGAAAACCTCCATTTCCCCGGGCGGACATTCTTCAAATAAGTAAAGACCTCTTCGAGAAAATCCCTGGTGAGTTGCTCGAAAATTTTGCCCGCCTTTTGACCCTCGATTTGACTCTTGCCGAGGCTGATCCCGATGTGGGTAATGACGGCCTCTGATATTCTGATGCTCCCCTTACTGCTCACGTCTGCAATGCTCGGTATATGACCTTTCTTGAGATACATTGCAGATTTCAGAGCTCTCGAATGGTACGCATGGCGTATCTGGTAAATCTTGTCCATTCTTCTACCCCCTAGTTTGGTTTCACAAACGCTAGCACGAACTCTCGATGCATTCGGTTCTCTATCTGCGAATCCGCGCGGCTCTTTGTGCTCGTCGGCATCATGCGCCTATCGCGGTCCAGCAGTCGGACTCCTATGCCTGCACAAGGTAGGCCTAGTGCCCTACCTATTTCGGCCAGGCACCTGTCAGTCTCCGTATCTATTCCTCGCATCACCGAAGATCCTACGACTACAATTGCCACTTTTCCGGGTCTCAAAACCCGACGCATTTCATTAAGGACTCTTGTCATTTCTGAATAGTACCTACGAAGTACCAATGCTTTTTGATTATCTAGTTTAGAGATGTTTGATATTACGCTTTCCGGAAGGGGCGGCAAAGATTCAAAATCAAAGTCGGTAACTTTATCCCCGCCGATGTACTTGCTCCGAAGCTCGGTCAGGCTATCAACCTCATTGCCTAGCCACACTAACGAAAACTTGTGAGCCCGCATGTAATCTATCGCATTCGATGCGTATGGCGGAGATGTGACAATGAGATCTATACTTTCATCCTGCAACGGAAGGTTCTCAGCATTTCCAAACCGAACGCGGCTTCTCTCTACCATCTCGCCGTTGCTCGTCAGCCCCATTAGGTTCTTTGTAGCACGCTTCTCGAACTCGGGAATTGCGGGTTTGTATTTCTTAGGCTTGCCTTGATTGAGTCTATGGGGACGTGTATGTCCTAAGTCCCAGGCAAGGGAAACGCCTCCCGACTTCGTTACGATGATCGCCGAAAAGGTAAGCTTCAGAAAATCCTTTATGTCAGGATCTTTGACTTTTTCGATTTGAATGAGGAGACTCATCAGTTCGATCTGGGTCTGTTCACTAAACCAATAGTCTATGAATTGCTTTGTCTTTTCGTCGAATCTGCCATTTACCTCTTTTTCCAATCTGGACGGGTGCATCAAGGAAAGCTCCGCCTCCTGTGCCACCTTGTTAACTTGGCGCTCCACCGAAGCCGTGTCAAGTGGGGTAAGCTTGACCTTCGTGATCAGAAGAGCCAAAGGATCAATGTCGAATCCCAATCCCACTCTGCCCGCTGATGCTGCCTCCACAACAGTCGTCCCGGAACCTGACATCGGATCCAGGACAAGTTCGCCGGGCACCGACAGATTCTCTATGAAAAAGCGCGATAGCTGTGGAGGAAACTTCGCGGGAAAAGAATGAAAATTATGCCTGCCATTGCTGACAGGGGCATCGTGAAACCCCAGGTCTTTTGAAAGTAGAGCCGTTAGCCTTTCCATCACCGGCGTATCCCCTTTGCGAGTGAGGCTTGAATCTAATGTGAAGTCTGCCTTCAGCTCTGACAGTTCTGACTTTCGGATTCGGTTAGGTCGGCGTCTCTCCATTGGGAAAATCTTGTAACTCATAATACTTAAATCGACAGACCTTTTCAACGGTATTTTGGCATGTTTAAGACTGAGAATACCTTTATAAGAACTTCTTCGCTCAGTCTATTCTGTCCACCCTTCGGTCCCTCAACTCATTCAGAGTCTTTCTTGCATCGTACGGAGCAAGGTACGTGTTGTACTCTGTATGGGTTATCTTGTCCTTGAACCGTGCGATCACATCCTCGACGCCCTGCATACGAGTTTCCATCTTCTCGCAAGGATAATCGAAGCAGTCTGCGCATGTGTTCATGCTTCTCTCCATGACACAGGCACGGATTGGACATGACAAATCCGGAAGGTCGCTTCCGGGGCATGTATTGCCCCAACAACCGTTGCAGCGAATTTTCTCCGGCGAGAGGTTAAGCTCGAAATATTTGTTCCACGCCGCCGCAACCTTGACCCTGTCATCCTGTGACTGTTTGTTCCCTGCGTAGGCGGCGCATTCATCGCATCTGAAACCGCATCTGGCAACTATTTCGCCCATTTTAAGCCCTCCGACGATTTGGTCAATCGGGTCGCCCCTTTTCCCTGTCGGCGACTCCGCTTTAATCTAATGCATCAGCGTTTGAGATTCATCAAAGCTCAACTTCGAGATAAGAATCATTCCCTTTATATCCCATGGGCTTGTATACCAGACGGCCTGACTCAGAAGCGTGAAGCCCAACTTTGCGCATCCCGCGCTTCCTCGCTTCTTCATGAAGCCGCGCCATGACGGCCTTCGAGATTCCGCGGCGCCTGAATTCTTTTCGAACGTAAATACTGTGGACATAACCAATATTGTTCTCGAAATAATCGATGTGCGGCGGCCTGTCCCAAAAGGAGATCGACCCACACGCCACGACTCTTTCGCTGACGACCACCACACAGCTATACTCGTCTTTCGAGCCTAGGTGTCCTGAGTAATAAACTTCCGATTTCCTGACAAACTCTTTTTTTCTACTTTCGAAATCCGTTTCAGGATGCATGTCGACAAACATGCGAAACCTGTATTCAGCAAACAACGCGGCGTCTTCCTTCGTCGCGTCGCGAATCTCAAACTCCTCCACAGTTATTCCTCCGATGGTTTGCCTTCACGCGGCTTGATGCAACGCTTTGTACTGTCAGCCCTTCCGCTTTCCTAGTGGTTCATTCGGCCGAACTGCTCGGCAAAGTTTGCCCGCGACGCCTCCATAAGGTTCTTCGCCTGACCGACAAGGCACTCGTACTCGTCGACCGCCAGCGACTTCAACATCGCTGCCGCCACTTCCGACGGGGGAATACCCCTGTACGTCATGTTTCTCAAATCACGGGTCCCCTTATCAAGCTCCGTATCGACAGTAGGCGGTATTACCTCGAAGACTTTCACTGAGGTATCTTTGAGCTGATGCCTCAGCGAGATGCTGAAGGAATGGAGTGCAGCCTTCGTGGCACAATAAATTGGCATGATCGCAAGCGGGATGAAAGCCAATCCCGAAGATATATTTACTATTGCGGCTTCTTCACGCTGCATGAGTCCAGGTATGAAGTACGCAGCCAACTGAATTGCCGCCGTAAGGTTAATCTCTACTTCGTTCTCATGCTTTGCCAGCTCGGCGGCGCCTTTTTTGAAATCGATCATCCTCTGAACGCCCGCGTTGTTGACGAGCACGTTTATGCCGTTGAACTTCGTGGTCACCCAACGAAAGAGTTCTTCCCGGTCTTTAGCGCTGGATACGTCACAGACCTTCGTGCTGATATCAGGAAGCTTCTCTTTCGCCTCTTTCAGCTTCTCTTCCCTTCTCCCGCAGATAATTACTTCGTTCCCTGATTTGACGAATTCCTCAGCGATACAGAAGCCTATGCCGGTTCCACCGCCGGTGATCAGTACCGTGTTATTCGATGTCTTCACTTAGAGTCTCCATTGAGTTTTTGCATTTATTGACGAGGGGAAATAGTCTTCCGTTCAGTGACTCGAGCAAGTCTTATGAATATTATGACCTGCTCCTTACGGACCCCAGCGTCAATCTCGAATCCAGAAGGGTCTCTACTCCGCGCCACGCCGGCTGTCTTCACCGACGGCTTTAATATAGATGTTTTATTTTAACTTGTCTTTGTAATGGCTTCTGAACTTCGCGACCTTCGGTGCGATTATGACGCGGCAATATCCCTGGTTAGGATTATTCACGAAATACTCCTGATGATATTTTTCTGCCTTATAAAACTCCTTAAATGGAGAAAGCTCAGTCACCAGCGGATCATCATAAATGTTCTCGGCGGTGATCTCCTTCAGGATCTTTTCCGCCGACTTCTTCTGATCTTCGTTGTGATAGAATATAACCGACCGGTATTGCGTCCCGACATCGTTCCCCTGCCGGTTAAGCGTAGTTGGGTCGTGTACGGTGAAGAATATCCTGAGTATATCTTCGTATGAGATCGCCTGGGAATCGAAAGTTACCTGGACCACCTCGGCGTGTCCGGTTCTGCCTGTACATACCTGTTCATAGCTAGGATTGGCTACCGTCCCGCCGGAGTATCCCGAATCCACGCTGATTACACCCTTCAGGTCGTCGAACACAGCTTCAGTGCACCAGAAACATCCGCCACCAAGAGTGGCGATCTCGAATATTGACTCGTCCGTCAATAGAATCTCCTTTCTTTACCTGAATAACATCAAACTTCGGTAGCAAATTTCATTGGCCTCAACATAGAAACGCAAAGATCACGCGTTTCCCCAATTTCAGCTCGTGCAGCACCTTGAAAAGGATTCACTTTGCTGGTAATATTGAATCAAGAAAGCAACTGTGTGATTCGAATTGAGAACCTAATCCTGCATTAAGCATCTAATCTTTGATACAAATTCCTACTTTGAACAAGGACGAATCCAAATGGATTTCCAAATTAAACCGACTTCTGACTTCAAAACCTCGTCATTAGACGACACATACAAACTTCTAAAATCGACAGAGTCAGGACTTTCTGATTCAGATATCCAGGAACGCATTTCGTTCTTCGGTCGAAATGAAATTACGGAAAAAAAGAAAAATCCTGTCCTGGTATTTCTCAAAAGATACTGGGGTCCGATGCCATGGCTCCTCGAATTCGCCATGGTACTTGACTTCGTGCTGAAGCACAAGCTCGAAGGAATAATCATCTTCGCGCTCCTCACGGTGAACGCGATAATTGGGTTTATGCACTCACGCGGGTCGCAGAAGGCGGTCGAGTTGCTGAAGCAGCGGCTTGCCATCAAGGCGAAAATTCTGAGAAACGGGATATGGACAACCGAAGAGGCCGGCGGCATAGTACCGGGTGATATTCTCATGGTGAAACTCGGTGATATAGTACCGGCGGACGCTAAGATCGTCGGCGGAGACATTTCCATAGACGAATCGGCCCTCACCGGCGAGTCTCTTCCTGTCGAGAAACAGAATTCCGACGTGGTCTATTCAGGATCCGTAGTCAGGCGCGGAGAAGCAAAGTGCGTCGTGCTCAATACCGGCGCGAACACTTACTTCGGCAAGACGGCAGAGCTGGTCAAGATCGCGAAACCGAAATCTCACCAGGAAGAGATCATGATGAACATCGTGAAGGACATGATGTACCTAGGAATCGCGGCATCGCTCGTGGTTGCCCTTTACGCCCTCGCAATGCACATGAGTGCCCTCTTGATCCTCACATTTATCGTCGTGTTCCTAATGGGCGCGGTACCGGTCGCCCTACCCGCTGTCATGACGATCGTTCAGGCGGCTACCGGCACAAAGCTCGCGGCGGAGGGGGTACTCGTGACTCGACTCGACTCGATTGAGGACGCAGCATCCATCAGTGTGCTCTGTCTCGACAAGACAGGAACAATCACTCAGAACAAGCTGGCAGTCACCGACAGCATACCGTACTCAGGTTTCAAGAAGGACGAAGTAATTCGGACGGCGGTGCTCGCATCGAGGTACGAAGGGATGGATTTGATCGACCTAGCGGTGATCGACTTCGCTAAGAGCCAGAACATAAGCATGAATTCCCACAAGCAAATCTCCTACACTCCGTTCAATCCTGCCATCAAAAGGACCGAGGCGATATTCGAAACCGAGGGGAAGCAATATCGCGCTGTGAAGGGCGCCGCGCAGGTTATTCTCGGAATGTGCAATGGTCTTGACGCAGAAACCACCGCCGATGTCGATAAGCAGATCGATTCTTTTTCGCGGAAGGGATATCGCACAATCGCCGTGGCCTGCTCCATTGATGGTAACCCTGACGATCTCCGTCTTGCGGGTTTGATTCCGCTTGCCGACCCGCCGAGGCCGGACAGCAAGAAGATGATCGAGGAGGTAAAGGAACTTGGCGTGAAGCCGTTAATGCTCACGGGCGACAGCCTCGCGATCGCGAGGGAAATTGCGGGCCAGGTCGGTATAGGCACTAACGTCATCAGGCTTTCCGACATCGCGAACTTAAGCGAGGACGAACAGGCGAAGAAGGCCGCGGAAAGCGACGGATTCGCCGAAATTTATCCCGAGGATAAATACAAGATAGTGAAGCTCCTTCAGTCAAAAGGCTACATGGTCGGCATGACGGGGGACGGCGTGAATGACGCCCCAGCCCTCAAGCAGGCCGAGATGGGAATCGCGGTCAGCAATTCTACGGATGTCGCGAAGGCATCGGCAAGCGTCGTGCTGACACAGCCCGGCGTGAGCGTCATCGTCGACGCGGTCAAGCGCAGCCGCGAAACATACCAGAGAATGTTGACATGGGTGATAAACAAAGTCACCAAGGTGGTACAACTCGTCGGCTTGCTTATGGTCGGCTTCTTCATGATCGACAAGATGGTTTTGTCTCTTCTGGGCATGTCGCTCCTCGTGTTCGCGCTCGATTTCGTGACAATGTCCCTCGCGACAGACAACGTGAAACACACCATTGCGCCGAACAACTGGAACGTCAGAGACATAACATTCGCCTCCCTGGCAGTCGGCGGGTTGTTCGTGATCGGCGGAATCGCGACGCTGCTTTGGGGAAAGGATTACCTGCACCTCAGCTTCCCGCAACTTCAGACATTCATGCTTCTGATGCTAGTCTTCACGAGCCAGTTCAGAGTGATCAGCGTTCGCGAGAGAAGATTTTTCTGGGATTCGCTTCCGGGCGGCGCGTTGACGATCGCGACGCTGGGCGGAGTAGTCGCGTTTATCTTCCTCGGTATTTATGGGATAATAATCCCGGCAATAACTCCAAGCGAAGTATTTGCCGTCCTTGTCTTTTCAGTAATCTTCACGTTTGTTACTGATGTGCCGAAATATTATGCGTTCAAGAAATTCCGTGTTGAATAGGGAATATGCAGCGGCAAGCGACGGAGGTGTGTTTTGTGTCGAACTTGCGCTATCCGTATTGCGATACTGCATGCTTTGAATTGAATCAGTAAATAGTGTTGCGAAAGACCGGGGAGTGAGTTTCGCTCCCCGGCATTCAGTCGTGATCAGCCACTCCATGGAAATCGACCAGACTAAATTATCTTCAGGACTTCGACGAGCCGTTCGAGTCTATCTATCTTCGCCCCTTCGCTTTCCGATCCACCAGATACAAACTTCACTTCAACTTTCGCGTTCGCGTTTTCCTGCGTGACCCTGTATTTGATGTCGCCAATCCTGTCGAGGGCATTCATCATCAGCGGGAATATCTCTTTGTAGAACTCATGGTCGTCGGAAGGAAGAATGATGTCGACGGTTGCGGCTTTCATTTCGACTTTAGGTATTCTGAGAGGTTCGAGTCCTATCTTGAGCTTGATCAGTTTGAAGAGGTTATCCGCCTGTTCTGGTATCTTGCCGAACCTGTCTAGCATCTCAGCCCGAATGTCGTCGACCTCAGCTGCCATCGCGGCCCGGGAGAGGCGCTTGTAAAAATCGAATCTGTCGGCGTCGAGGGAGACATAGTCGTCGGGTATGTAAGCGTCGACATCGGCGGTGACCTGTGGTTCGACCTTTCTCCGGGTAAGCGTGTCGAGCTGCTCCGTAAGGTTCTCTTCAAACTTCGCCTCGGCCACGGCCTCCTCCAGTACCTTGTTGTACATCTCGAATCCGAGGTTATTTATGAATCCGCTCTGCTCTCTCCCGAGCACGTTACCCGCCCCGCGGATTTCGAGGTCGCGCATCGCGAGGTTGAACCCGGAGCCGAGCTCGCTGAATTCCTCTATCGCGGTTAGCCGCCGCACCGCGTCTCGGGTCAGGTATGAGAACTGTTTCGCGATGAGATACGCGTACGCCTGCACGTTGGATCGCCCGATGCGGCCGCGAATCTGATAAAGCTCCGCGAGACCGAACCTGTCAGCGTTGTTGACAATGAGCGTGTTCACCGAGGGTATGTCTATACCTGATTCTATTATCTTGGTGGCTATGAGAATGTTGAGTTTCTTTTCGAGGAAATGAACCATCGTGCGCTCGATCTCTGTCGCCTTCATCTTCCCATGGATGACTCCGGCCTTCGCTCCCGGAACTCTCCTTTGAACGAAGTCGGCCAGCTTGTTCAGGTCCTTCACCGTGTCGCTGACGATGTAAACCTGTCCGCCGCGGCCAAGCTCACGCTCTATGACGGACTGTATGAGTTTTCCGTCGAAGTTGATGATGTAGGTATCAATCGGAAGCCTGTTGGCGGGGGGCGTCTGAAGGATCGAAATATCCATCGCCGATGAGAGGGACATGTAAAGAGTCCTCGGGATAGGCGTTGCGGTCATGTAAAGTGTGTCTACGCTAGCGCGCAGCTGGCGGATTTTCTCTTTTGCTTCGACACCGAACCTGTGCTCCTCGTCGACAATCAACAACCCCAGATCGTGAAACTTCGCGTCGCCTGAAAGAAGCCGATGTGTCCCGATGACGATGTCGACATCCCCCTTTTCGAGTTTCTGGAGTATCACCTTCTGCTCCGATTTCTTCCTGAATCTGGAGAGTACTTCGACTCTCGCGGCGTACTCGGCAAGCCTGTCACGGAAGGTGTTGTAATGCTGTTCGGCAAGGATCGTCGTGGGGACGAGGACGGCGACCTGCTTCCCGCTCATTACCGCTTTGAAGGCGGCGCGCACGGCAACTTCCGTTTTTCCGAAACCGACATCTCCGCAGAGCAGCCTGTCCATCGGGTTGTCACTTTCCATGTCCTTCTTGATCTCGGAGGTGGCACGCGACTGGTCCGGGGTGTCCTCATACACAAACGACGCCTCAAGTTCGTGCTGCCAAATGCTGTCCTTCTGAAATGTGAAACCTTTGGATTTCTTACGGTCCGCGTATAGTTTGATCAGATCCTTGGCAATGTCTTTTAGCTTTCCTTTGGCGCGGGTCTTCATGAGCTGCCAGTCGGCGCCGCCGAGTTTGGAAAGTTTGGGGTTGAAACCGTCCTCGGAGGCGTATCGCTGGAGCCTGCCGACGTAGTCTATGTGGACATAAAGCATGTCGCCATCGGCATACTCAATCTTCACGCATTCTTGCGTGCTGTCTATTATCTTCAGCTTCTGCATGCCAAGGAACCGCCCGATGCCATATTCCTCGTGGACGACGTAGTCCCCTTTTCGGAGCGAGTTCAAATCTCGGCGCAAAAGTCCAACGAACTTCCTTGCCTTCTCTTTCCTGGAGACTAGCGGCGATCGACGGCCAAATATCTCATGTTCGGTAAGGAATGCAAACTTGTCGACTGGGAGAATGAACCCACCGGAAAGCGACGCCTGCACGAGCTGGACCTCCTGCTTGAGCATGGTACCGTTAAGGTCGTCGTATTCGTTGAGAAGGTTGAGGAAATTATCCTCCAAATGCCTGGTACTCGAAGCTACGGTTATCCTGTAGCCATCCGCAAATAGCTCAGCGATTTTGTTCGCGGCGAGTTGAAGTTTCCCCCCGAACGTCGGTTGCGGAGTCACCTCCACTCCAGGCTCGTCCGCAACTCTCTCAAGCACCTTCCAGTAAAGGATAGTTGCTTTCTTTGAGACTCGTTCCACAAGCTCAGGGAAGTCTCCTGCTAAATCTTCGGATATCGCCGCGGGCTCGTGAAAGATTATCCTTGTCCCCTGGGGGATTTGATCTGAGAAGGGCGAAGAGTCCTTTGCCGAGTTGGCAAAGGGGAGGAGAGTAAACGAATCGATCCCCTGGATCGAGCGCTGAGTGACCGCGTCGAAAACGCGTATCGAGTCGACATTGTCGCCAAAGAAATCTATCCTGATCGGGTTTTCACCGGAATCCGGAAAGATGTCTATTATGCTTCCGCGGACCGCGAAGTCGCCCACCTCTTCGACATAATCTTTCTGCTGGTAGCCATATCTGGACAGCTTCTTGATGAGCTCGTCGTGATCTACGTCGGCTTGCGCCTTTATTATAACGGCAGTCTCTTTAAGGGTCTCATGCGCGGGCATCTTACGAAAGATAGCGGCATAATCGCAGACGTAAAGATTCCTTGCGCCGGAGTAGAACTCAAACAGACCGGCAAGGTTGAGACCGAAGGTTCCTGAGTCCGGTTCCCCTTGGTCATCCCCTGTCAGCTGGATCGGGTGAATGCCGGAGAAGACCGTGAAGTCCGACTGAAGTCGCTCACTCGCTTCCTCTTCGTCGATGACTAGGAGAAGCGGTGACTTATCTGATTTCAGAAGCCTTGTCAGCACGAAAGCAAAATACGGGATGCTTAAACAATGAAGCGCCGTCGTGCCTGTTGCAGGAATCGAGCCAATGACCGTCCGGCTCGTTTCAATTGAATCGAGATCCGTCATCAGGCGGATCAAGTTAGTGTTTTCCAATTTCTCCCTCTATCGCCCGCCTCACGAAACCGCCCCCCTTTGCTAGACGCTTCTTCGCATCTTCGGCATTTACATTTGCCTTAATCATGACAACTGCCGTCTTAACATGACCGTTCGCGAGTCTGAGCACTCTCTCCGCCTCATCGTAATCGACGCCGGTTATCGTCATCACTATTTTTTTCGATCTCTCTTCAAGTTTCTTGTTGGTCATCTGCAGGTCTACCATCATATTCTCGTAGACTTTTCCCTGAAGGACCATTGCGGCCGTCGTTATCATATTTAAGACCATCTTCTGTGCGGTGCCGGACTTCATTCTCGTCGAGCCCATGATTACTTCGGGACCGACTTCCGGACAGATGGCAACGTCTACGTCGATGTTGAACTGCGAACGCGGGTTGGTAGTCACGAAGAGCGTCTTTGCTCCTATCTCCCGCGCCTTCTTAACCGCGCCGACGACGTATGGAGTTCTTCGGCTGGCGGCTATCCCGCATACGACATCCCGCTCCGTTACGCCGTGTGCCATGATGTCGTTCGCGCCGTTTTCCTCTTTGTCCTCGGCGCCTTCCTGAGCCTTGAAGATCGCCCGCCTTCCTCCCGCTATGAGTCCCTGTATTTGCTCCGGGTCACTGCCGAAGGTGGGCGGACACTCGGCCGCATCCTGGACGCCGATCCTTCCGCTGGTGCCTGCACCAATGTAGAAGAGACGGCCTCCATTCGCGAACGTGTGTGCCACCATCTCGACGGCTTTCGCGATATAAGGTAGCTCCTGCTCAACAGCGAAAGCTATCTTCTTGTCTTCGTCGTTAATTATACGGATGATCTCGATGGGGTCTGCCATGTCGATCCTCATCGAGGCAATATTTCTTTTCTCCGTCGTCAGAGATGCCAGCTCTTTGAACAGGTCCTTTCCATCAGCCATTTAACCACTCCCAACTTCCAAAATTTCCATTAATGGTTAGCAAATTCCCTTGATTCGAGCAGAATCAACGGTTTCTTATGCTTTAAGATTAGTTCAATTGCTCTTGTTTCACGTGAAACCTTCCGACGGTCAGGCGCGATATCCCACCTGTTCAACCGTGGAGGTAAACCATCAGCACGGATATGTCAGCCGGAGATACGCCCGAAATACGGCTTGCCTGCCCGATAGAGGAAGGCAAGACTCTCGTTAGTTTCTCTCTTGCTTCGGTAGATAGAGACTTCACTCGAGCGTAGTCAAATCCTTCCGGGATTTCCATCGAATCAAACTTTTCAAACTTTTTGATCTCCTCAAGCTGGCGGACAATGTATCCTTCGTACTTCGTCTCGATCTCTACCTGCTCGACTACATGTTTATGACTCGCGGCTTCCAGCGGAAGCGAGTCGGATCGGAAGAACTCCATCTGTAAGAGTTCTGACAACTTCACATCCTGCCTCTTAATAAGCTGTGACACTTTTTCATTTTCCGACAAGATTGTAGAGCCGATCGATTCCAGATAAGAATTCACCGCTGCCGGAGGAACACTCTTCTGGCGGACGTAATCAGTGAGGACAGAAATGTATTCTTCTTTCTTTCGAAGAGCATCGTAAACATCGGGAGGAAGAAGTTCGAACTTATGGCCGTGCTTCATCAGACGTCGGTCGGCATTATCCTGTCTCAACATCAGGCGGTACTCCGCTCTGGAAGTGAACATACGGTAAGGCTCGCTAGTCCCCTTGTTGACGAGGTCATCGATCAATACTCCGATGTAAGCCTCGGATCTTCTGAGTACGAAAGGATCTCCGCCCTTTACCCTTAACGCGGCGTTAATTCCAGCCACGATTCCCTGTCCCGCAGCCTCCTCATAACCGGAAGTGCCGTTTATCTGCCCGGCGAAGAACAGCCCTTTCACAAGCTGGGTCTCGAGGGTAAGTTTCACCTGGTGTGGAGGAAAGAAGTCATACTCAACCGCATATCCAGGCCGAAGCATCTCGACATTCTCCAGCCCGGGGACCGTCTTCATTGCATCGTACTGGACCTCGGCGGGGAGACTGGTAGAGAAGCCATTCACGTAGACAACGTTCGTGTCGCGTCCCTCAGGCTCCAAGAATATCTGATGCCTTTCCTTCTCAGCGAACCTCACAATCTTATCTTCGATGGACGGGCAATACCTCGGACCGATTCCCTTAATCAGCCCCGTGAACATCGGTGACCTATCGAATCCATTTCTCAGCAGCTCATGAGTGTCGTGGTTCGTGTACGTCAGGAAACAGCTGACCTGATCCCTGGTCACTTCCTTTGTCTGAAACGAGAAAGGCTCAGGATCGGGGTCACCTGGCTGCTCTTCAACTTTGCTGAAGTCGATGCTTCGCTTGTCCACCCTTGGCGGAGTGCCTGTCTTCAGTCTCCCGCTGACGAAACCAAGTTTCTCAAGCGAAGCGGTCAGGCCAATTGCGGGAGGCTCGTTGAAGCGTCCACCAATCCTGCTTTTCAGGCCGGTATGCATCACGCCGTTCAGAAAAGTACCGGACGAGATGATAAGGGCTTTGCATGGCACCCTGACACCGGTCCCAGTTTGCACACCGACCATTTCCCCATTTTCCACATATACATCAGTGACCATATCCTGAAGAATATGCACATTCTCCTGCGCCTCGACCCGTCGTCGAGCTTCGATTGAGTACCCCTCCCTATCATTCTGCGCGCGCGGCGACCAGACGGCAGGCCCCTTCGAACGATTCAGCATCCTGAACTGTATGCCGGTGGCGTCAGCAATTTTTCCCATCTCGCCACCAAGAGCATCAATTTCCCTCACGAGGTTTCCCTTGGCTGTTCCACCAATCGCGGGATTGCACGACATGCGCCCGATAGCGGCAATATCCATTGTTACCATCATCACGGAACACCCCATCCGGGCAGCGGCCAACGCAGCTTCGATGCCGGCATGACCGGCACCGACAACGATCACATCGTACTTCTTCTCTGTCATCTTTCTCGAATTCCCTATCTATTTCCTCGCAGTCGAGATGTCCTCGTGCAAGTGAACATCTTCGAAAATTGCTCCTGTTCCACGTGAAACTTTGCTTACTACTTTCCTATGCAAAACTTAGAAAAA
>JAJYOS010000050.1 GCA_021796055.1 Bacteroidota bacterium | reverse complement strand
GCTTCCTTCAGACAACCATATTCAGACAACGAGGCTTAATCCGCATCTCGAAGGAGTCGACTCTCTCCGGCGGGACCTCGCCGTCGCGGTGAATAGAGACGGGGCGTTCGCTCTCGACGCTGATCAGCTTCGCCCTTGTCATCGTCACTTCATGATGCTTCGTGTGCGTCCCGGCAAGGACGCTCGGAATCACCTGTATAACTCGAGGGACAGACACATCGGAAACAATGCAGGCATCGAGAAGACCGTCATCCAGAACCGCGTTCGGAGTAAGGAGAAACCCGCCTCCGGCGGAGATGCCGTTCCCGATCGCGGCAAGATAGGTTTTACCGTCGAGGATCCGTTCATCAAGCCTGATCCTCATCTGAGCGGCCTTGTACTTGTAGAGCGTTCTGACAACCGAATACAAATATCGCGATAGTCCTCTAAGCCTGCGCACACTCAGACTCTCTCGCGCAACTTCCGCGTCGAAACCGACGCCGATTCCGTTTACAAAAATGAGGTCGGCGTTCTTTAGGGTCAGCACCCCAACGTCGAGCGGCTTCACTTTGCCCGCGATGAGTCGCTGAAAATAATCGTGGAGGTTCTTCAACCTGCCGACCGCCCGTATGAAGTCGTTGCCGGTTCCTGTAGGTATGACACCCATCGCCGCACCGGACAGAAGCGCTCCGGCGGCAACTTCGTTTACTGTTCCGTCTCCACCAACAGCTACAATTATGTCGAACTCTGATGAATGTTCACTGGCAAGTTCAGTCGCGTGCTGAGGAGCCTGCGTGATCTCCACGTCAAATTTCATTCCGAGCTTCTTCGCCAACTGAACCAGTTTCGGTAGGACCCGTCTGGTTCTTCCATTGCCCGAAACCGGGTTGACTATGAATTTCACTAACCTCTCGCCCGCCGGTCTCATGGTTCTGCAGTTGCCCCTCTCCGTTTTGCCAAACGTATCGTTTCGGCGATCCCGTCCCGTATCCTGAATTCTCCGTGATGCTTCACGATCTCGTAAATCGTCAGAGCGCCAAATACAATCGACACTATAATCCTCGAGTTGTCTCCGACCAACGGAAGCGCGGGCATGAAAGTGAAATTACCTGGGTAAAGGAACTGCGCCAACCACAGAAGGAAAAGGACTGCCGCGTTCCCGCGCGTGAACTTCAGCTTGGCAAGTGTGGCACAGCCGTAAAATGTCATCATCATTGATAGGAGTATTTCCTCTCTGTGATGGATATCCAGCGGTATCGTGGATACTCTTCCCATGGATATCGAGTAAACTATCGGTATCATGGAGACAAGAAGCGTCCACTGATTGACTTTGCTGCTTATCATGTTAAGCAGCGCCATGGGAGCTAATCTTACGGTCCTGGCCCAATAGAACGCTGTCACTTTTTCAGGAAACTCGGAGAGGAACGGCGCGACCCACTGCACGAACACAAATGTGCTTATGCCAAACGCCACCGAAACCTCTTTCATGCTATTGAGGAAAGGATCCGCGACAGCCCACATCGCCAGCCCCCCGACAAGAAAGAGGATGAAGAGCGTGAATCCCCTCTTTTTATCGCTTTCAATCGAGACCAGCGCGCGCGGCATCGCCAGCAGATCTTCCTTCTTTTCTTCTTCTTCCTCCGGGAGCACTCGCAGGATATACATATAAAAGATAAACACGGAGCCCAAAAAAATCCCGTCGTAAATCTGTAGATCGCGCTTCAGTAGGACCACAATGAAGTATAGCGAAGAGATGAAGAGCGCGAGCACTTCAACGATATTCTCCCGCCTCAGCTGAATCACTTCAATTTTCTCACCATGTTTCAACCTCGAATAGATATCCGCGGTAATGAAGATAAGCGGCCAGCCGACTCCCATCAGGAGCCTGTTCGAGCCGGTGAAGTTCGCCATCATCAAGTCAATATCTTTATGCCAGGCGATAACCGCCTCGACCATGAACTCCGGGACAACCTGCAGAAGAGCGACTATAGCGACGGCAAGACCCTGACTTATGCTGAACTCCGCGGCTTCGGCTGCCCAACTGATAATCAGGGCCGAGACAATCACAGTGCTGAAGCAAAGGAAGGCGACAAATCCGGCGGTATCGCTCGGGAATGTGTGCAACCACACTGAGACGACGACGCTGTACAGCGACATGAAAATGAAATAGTAGGTATATCGTGACGTCGTCACGATATGTGATCCATCTCGAAGTGTGGGATCTTCACCTGGGCCATATCGTGGTACCCCGGTGGAGAAGCGAGAAAATCGCCGACCTGGTTTAGTATCATTCCGACAGAGGCGACATCTCCCATAATCCCATTATTGAACACGACGTTGACCGGAGGCTCCCCCTCGATGAAAACCGCGTCGTACTCAATCGAAGCGTCGATTCGCATGGTAAGTCTCAGATTGATAACTTCCCTGTCGTCTCTGTCCACAACAACCTCATGCCTTACGCCGACAACATGGTTTTTCGCGACGAACACGTCATCGCCATCAAAGTCATGATCAGCCACGATCGGCTGCAGGGTTGAGCGAATGTCGTCGTACTTGACATCGAGGTAGTGCGCGATAAATTCCGCGGAATCGGTCAGCCCGATCGGCCCAAAACGCCCCGAGCCTGTTCTTTCGAGAAATTCCTGGGAGGTTAAACCAACCCCGAGCTTCCGCTGCAGGGCCAACCTGCGCCGGCTCAGGTTTACCATTCTCTCGGCCCTTATGCTCGACAACGAAACGCACGGCGTAGTCAGCATCAACACGAGGCTGTCCATGACGAAGCCTGGATTTATCCCCGTTGCCAGAAGTCTTACTCGCTTCCGCTTCGCGAGCGAGTCGAGCTTCTTGAAAAGTTTCGGGTCGCGCCGCCTGAGAAAGAAGAGTTCTTCCGCCGTGGTCATCACATTGTATCCACGCTCCATCAGGTAAGCGACCTGCTCCGCCGCCTCAGGAATAAAAGACCCTGCCGCGTGGATGACGACATCCGCTTTCTTTCGCTTCAGCGATGAAATGGATTCCACTACCTGCAGATTATAAATTCCCTTCGGCTCCACCAATTCGCCGATATCGATATGCGCCTTCTCGGGAGAGGTATCCACGCAGCCGATCAGCTCGAATCGGTCGCTGTTCTTCAGAAGGGCCCTTACGATACTCGTTCCTATCTCGCCGAGACCGAATTGTATAACTCTAATCTTCCTTATCATTAGTCATCGTTCTCGTTTGAATCTCATGTACGAACATCTGAGTTATAACGGTAGGTCTTGTAATAGCGGCGCCGACGACCACTGAATACGCTCCGAGTTCGAGAGCGTGAGCAGCTTCAGCGGGAAGGAGGATCCGTCCCTCCGCGATCACCGGAACCACGAGAGAATCGGAAAGTCTTTCGATCAAATCGAAATCGACTCCTTCCCTCGCTTTCGAAATGGTTGCGGGCGTGTAGCCGGAAAGGGTTGTCGAAACCAGGTCGGCGCCAAGCTCAGCCGCCTGGACACCTTCTTCAAATGTGGATACATCGGCGAGGAGGAGCGTGCCGGGATGTTCGGACCTTACACGCTTGAAAAACTCGAAGCCGGTCATACCGTTCGGGCGCACTCTCTCCGTCGCGTCGAGGGCGACGATATCTGCTCCCGCCTCTATTATATCTTCAATATCCTTGAGATCCGGCGTAATGAGCACAGTTCCGTCATCGTAAGCCTTTTGGATCAGCCCAATCACGGGGATTTGCACTCTTCCCTTCGTCGCCATGATGTTATCTTTCCCCTCCGTTCTGATACCGGAGGCACCGCCTAACTGCGCCGACAGCGCGAAGATCGAGATGTATTCCGGACTGTTGAACGGATCCGCCGGATCGAATTGGCATGATACTATCAAACCATTTTTCACATTTGCTATAGAGTTAAGATATTCCATTTCGCCTTTCAATTATTTAGAAATTAATCGAGATACGGGCTCACTTGTTCAGCATTATTCGTTTTGCAATTTCCAAAGCGACCGCGAATACACCCGACAAAAGTACGACGAAGCTGATCAGGAGTAATCGCGTTCCGAAAACAATCTTAGCCAGACGTAGAAAAAGGTAGAAAACCGAAATGACGAAGACAACATCCAGGAATGCCAAGAAGTAGAACGAGACGGGATTTATCACCTGCGGGGGTGGATTGTTGGAAAAAAGGAAGCTGCCGAATATCGCCACCTGCATCGGAACAAGAAGCACGGCTCCGAGCGCGATTGGGTGAAGCGAGTAGATAACACTCGATAGAAAGCCCTTCATCGAAGCGCCCGACCTCCAGACTCTCAAGACGACAAAGTTCACAACACCGAACAAATACACGGCGGGAAGGAAAACCGCGATGCCAAGAACTGTCCCGGTGAGGAGTAGGCGTCCAAACTGTATTGAATAAATATCGGCCGCCTTCACAATATAAAGAGTCAGGAAACTCAGCCCGATACCCTCTAGAGCCGCCAGAAGAAATGAATAGTTACGATGAGTGGCAAGTATGATCTTTTTCAACGTCGCGTCTGGATAACGCCAGATATCAAACACAGTCGTGAAGAGGTCGAGGGCCTTCACGCTGTCCTGGAGAATACTCCCGCACGACGAGCAGCGCACCGCGAGACCCAGATTGTCGCTGTTGCACACCTGACATTTTATCGAAGACAAACGTTCTCCTCCCTTCAAAGATGCATCACGCAGACGCTCAGATTTAATATCGGCCTCCGATCGGTAGCGCTTCAAAATGAGCCGTGAAATGTCTTAGGAAAGGAGGTTCGTAAGTTATTTTATAGCCAGGAATGGAATTCCTTTTTCTGAAGACCTCGATAACAACTTCCGCGGCGAAATCGATGTGGCTTTGCGTGTAGACTCTTCTCGGAATTGCCAGGCGCACAAGTTCAAGCTGCGCCCCGAAGAACTTTCCGTCAACTTCCTTTCCGAACATTACGGATCCGATCTCGACGCTCCTAATACCTCCTTCTAGATAAAGCTGAACAGACAGCGCCTGTCCAGGGAAGTTTTCGGGCGGAATATCCGGCAGAAATCGGTGGGCATCGAGGAACACGGCATGACCGCCGGTCGGGACCAAAACTGGCACGCCAGCCTTCTCGAGTTTATCACCGAAATATTCTACAGACCTGATCCTGTACTTAAGATAATCCTCATCGAGAACTTCAGTCAGACCTTGAGCTATTGCGTCGAGATCGCGCCCCGCGAGCCCGCCGTAAGTCGGGAATCCCTCCGTCATAATGAGAAGACTTCTGGCCTTTTCCGCGAGTCCGGAATCGTTCAAGGCAAGGAATCCCCCGATGTTTACCAGCGCATCCTTCTTCGCGCTCATCGTACAACCGTCGGCGTAGCTGAACATCTCGTGCGCTATGTCCCTAACACTCCTGTCCCGGTACTCAGGTTCCCTTAGCTTGATGAAGAACGCGTTCTCTGCGAACCGGCATGCATCGATAAAAAGAGGTATGTCGTATTTATTCAATAGCGCCTTAGTCCTGCGGATGTTGCTCATACTAACAGGCTGGCCACCTACAGAGTTGTTTGTTACCGTGAGGAAGCATAACGGAATGTTCTCGCGACCCGTCTTCTTTATGAGGGCTTCAAGCTTGTCAAGATCCATGTTCCCTTTGAAGTCAGCCCGTTTTTCAGTGTCAAGCGCAACAGCTACGGGGAGATCGACCGCCTCCGAACCAGAGAACTCAACATTGGCTCTGGTAGTATCAAAGTGAGTATTATTGGGTATGACCTTCCCCAGGCCGCCAACTACGGTGAATAAGATCTTCTCCGCAGCTCTTCCCTGGTGAGTGGGTATAATATGTTTAAAGCCGGTAAGCTCTTTGATTACTTCTTCGAACTTGAAGAAGCTCCTCGATCCTGCGTACGACTCGTCGCCGTCCATGATTGCGGCCCACTGTTTCGAGCTCATCGCGGCGGTTCCGGAGTCGGTGAGGAAGTCGATCAGGACGTCATCGGCCTTAAGCAAGAAGAGGTTGTAAAAAGCTTCTCTTATCGCTCGTTCCCTGTATTCCCGGGTGGTGAAATTTATCGGTTCGACCGATTTGATTTTAAACGGCTCGATTATCGTATTCAATATCTCAGCACGCTGTACCGGCCGATGGAATCGGGATAAACGTTTACGGATACGGTGAAATTCTGATAGCCGGTTGCTTTAAGCTGAATCAGCCGATCGCTAACAGACACCACTTCGTATCTGGCGAGATCGCTCGAATCAGGTTCACCAATGGTTTCCAATGTGAAACCGGCGAAGGATCCGTCGCCACCAGAGTATGTAACCGGTTTCCGATACCATCCCTGCGCCGTTGCCGCGATATGATTCATCTCGTTAATTACTTCGTTAATCTCAGTCTCCTGCTGGTGCGATTTGAAGTAGACCACAGCCAGAGAGATTGCTATGGCTACAATGATTGCGACTAGAACCATCATAAGAAGCTGCTGCGTACCCATTCAAGCCCCCTTTAGAGTTTACTACGGAAAAAATTCCGACAGCACGGAAAGCTGCGGAAGGTTCACTGCTGTTTGAATTTGCGTAGCTCTCCTCTGCAACTTCAAGCTGATGATCAGCAGCAAGACCGATACTCATGCACATTGCTCCTACTTTGTTGCGACTTTCGCCCTCTCGAGTATGACCTCTCTCAGTTTAGACAAAAACATATCGACGTGCTCTTCCTGAATGATAAGCGGAGGCAGGAGACGAATCACGTTGCCGTTGGTACAATTCGCGAGAACTCCTTTGGACATCAACGACGAGACTATTTCTGAACACTCCGTTCGGCATTCGACTCCGATCATCAGCCCAAGCCCGCGCACTTCCGAAATGAAATCAGGAAACTCTTTCTGAAGATCCAGGAGTTTGAGTTTAAGGTACCCGCCTACCTTCGCGACCTGCAAGTCGATTCTTTTCTCGGCAAGCTCCCTTATCGTCGCGAGTCCCGCGGCGCAAGCTACTGGATTACCGCCGAAAGTTGTCCCATGCATTCCGTAACCGAGAACGTCCTCGATGGAGGCATCCACCAGCACACCGCCGAGAGGAAGCCCGCCGCCAAGAGGCTTGGCTACGGTCACGAGATCAGGATGAACGCCGTAGTGCTCGTAAGAGAAGAGTTTGCCCGTGCGATAAATTCCCGCCTGGATTTCGTCCGCTACAACGAGGAAGCCATGTTTTCGCTTCAACGCGAAAAGCTCTTCGACGAACTCGTCAGAGAGGACGTTGACTCCTCCCTCGCCCTGCACGAATTCCACGAATACCGCCGCCGTCGATGCGTTAACTTTGCTCTTGAGATCGGTTGAATCATTGAACTCCACGTGCTCCACGTTCGGAAGAAATGGTCCGAAACCGGTCCGGTACTTGGGTCTGTCCGTAAGTGAAAGAGCTCCCATAGTCCTGCCGTGAAAAGAATTCGAGAGTGCAATGAGACCGGTTTTCTCAAGTGTGCTCCCCCATTTCCTCGCGATCTTCACAGCCGCCTCGATCGCTTCTGCTCCCGAGTTGGCCAGAAACAGCTTCGAGTAGCCCGATAAATTGCAGAACGCCTCCGCTAATTCGATCTGTGAATCCATATAGAAGAGGTTAGAGACATGCATGTATCGTTTGACCTGGTCGATGATCGCGGCATTTACGCGTGGGTTGTTGTATCCCAACGCGTTCACCGCTATTCCACCGAAGAAGTCCAAATATTTTTTCCCGTCTTTGGAATATATATACACGCCATCGGCATGGTCGATTTCTATCGGCAAGCGCTTGTATGTGTGCAGAATGTACTTACCTTCTTTCTCTTTCATTTCCATTTTTGTTTTCCGTCATTTGTACATTGATTCAATCAAATCGGCATATTTTTCTTCCACGATCTTCCTCTTCACTTTAAGAGTTGGAGTTAAATCCCCGCTTTCGATCGTGAAAGGAACGGGAAGCATCTTGAAACGCCTCACCTGCTCATACTTCGCAAGGTCCTTTTGAATCTCGTTTATGTCCTTCCGTACTGCCTCGTTGATCTTTTCGTTCTCCAAAAGTTCTTCCCTGTTCGAATGTTGAATGTGGTGCTCGCCAGCGAACTCTTCCAGATTTTCGAAATCCGGAACGATGAGCGCGGTATTGAATCGCCTTTTGTCGCCGATCAGGACTATCTGATCCACAAATTTGCTCTGTAGGAGCAAGTTTTCAATCGGCTGAGGAGCAATATTCTTTCCTCCCGAATTGACAAACAGGTGCTTCTTACGATCAGTAATTACTATAAAACCGTCAGTGTCAAAATGTCCTATATCACCGGTGTGAAGCCAGCCATCTTTGTCAATCGCTTCATCAGTCGCGGCTTTGTTTTTGTAATAACCCGGCATGACGTGGGGTCCACGAGTAAGTATTTCGCCATCATCGGCGATCTTAACCTGCACGTTCCTTAGCTGCTTGCCTACAGTTCCAAACTTGTAATCGTCCAATCTGTTGGCGGCGATCACCGGCGAAGCCTCGGTCATGCCGTATCCTTCCAGTATCAGGATACCTACGGATTCAAAAAACTCTCCGAGCTCACGCGCGAGAGCTGCGCCGCCGCTGACGAAAAACTTTATCCTTCCCCCGGTCCGCTCTTTCAATTTCGACAGCACGAGCTGATCTGCTAACGCGTACTGCGACTTGAGCCATGGACTCACATTGCCCCGCTTCTTGGCCGCGAAGTATTTTCGCCCGACCGACAGCGCCCAATAGAAAATCCTCTTCTTCGCCGCCGATCCGGAATCTACATTCTTAAGAATGAGCGAGTGAATCCGCTCGAAGAGCCTCGGCACAGTAGTGACTATGGTGGGACTCACCTCCATCAGGTTCTGAGCGACTGTCTCGATACTTTCAGCATAGGATACCGTCGCTCCGATGCTGAGTGCAGTATAGTATCCCGCCATCCTTTCGAAGCTGTGGGAGATCGGGAGAAACGAAAGAAGCGTATCTTCATCCGTCATCGGGATGTGATCCAATGCTCCTTTGATATTCGAGACGAAATTTCCGTGCGTCAGCAAAACTCCCTTGGGCTCACCGGTGGTCCCGCTTGTATATATTATAGTTGCGATGTCCGACGGTTTAGCTCGGTTCAGCCATTCCGAAAATTGCGCAGGGTTCTTATCGCGCGGCTTCATCCCCAGCTCATAGACATTCGATAAATCCAAAACAAAACCGTCTTCCCCGCCTTCTTTCCGGTTCATTATGATCACGCGGCGCAAAGAAGTGAGGCTGTCGCGCACACGGAGGATTTTGTTCAGCTGGTAGCTGTTAGAGACAAAGACTGTGGTGACGTCGGCGTGAGCGAGTATGTACTCGACCTGCTTTGCTGTGAGTGTTGGAAAAATCGGGACGTCCACGAGTCCGAGAGAAAGGCACGCCAGATCCGCGATCGGCCACTCCGGTCTGTTCTCCGAAATAATCGCAACCTTCTCACCCTGTTTGATCCCCATGAGATGAAGGCCGTGCGCCAGAAGCTCCACTTTCCTGTAAAACTCGTCGTAGGTGATGCCTACATACTTACCCTCAAGTTTATATTTATAAACATATCTTCCGGTTCCCGCGTATTTCTTGCACAACCGATCAAACATTTGTGTAAGTGTTTCGAATTCTACGGCAGCGCCCATCAAACCTCCCAATAACCTGTGGCCACTTTTTCAAGCAGCATCTTTGTGATATCAAGCTTCACTTTTGTTTCGCATCACCGGAACGGCAGCAGGACGTCGTCAGGCGTGCCGAACCACATCGGTCTGACTTGTCAATCGTCGCCTCCTGTTCATTGAAAATTAGCTCACGAAAGGGCCGAATACAAAATTTGCGCAACCCGTGGCTCGCGATCATTTTTCGGCAAGTCATTATTTGTCTTCCAGAGTTCAATCACTAATCGCCGGCTGAGAAGCCGGGGTCCGACCTGTTTTACTTCTTCGCTTTTCTACCGTAATACGCGCTCAACAGGAAAGCTCCTGAGATCAAGATCAGCAGGATTCCCCATATAACGTTTATATCGAGGTGAAAAGATTTGTCATATATATCTTTCGGTCCGAAGATGCCGTAGACGAGAAGCACAATTCCATAAAAACCTAGAAGGCTCCCAAGCGGGATTTTCAGGTCGAAGAAGTGGCGGCGCTGTTCGGTATTCTCCATTGGGTTTTCTCCGATACTTTTTACCAGAAGATAATGTTAAGTATGACCATCACCGCAATCGACAGTCCGCCCCAGAACGCGGGCTTCTTGAAGAACCGCTCGTCCGAGTGAACTTTCGGTGTTAGTCCGTAAACAAGCCCGACCAGTTCTTTTTCGTCCTTCCTGGCTGTAAACAAAGAGATCATGATCGTCATGACGAAGTCAACGCACCAGGCCCACCATGCCTGATAGAAGTTCGCGGCCATCTCGCTTGAATAATGGAGGACATGAAACTGATACAACAGGTAATGAGTAGCCGCCGCGAGAATCCCCAGGAGGAGCCCCCAGAAGCCCGCCCACGGCGTGGTCTTCTTCCAAAACATTCCGAGGAGAAATGTGGCGAAGAGCGGAGCGTTGAAGAAAGTAAATATCAGCTGCATGTAATCCATGAGATTCGGAAACGACCTGACAATGTAAGCGGTCCCGATGCTGAACAGCACGCCGAAAACCGTCGCGTACTTTCCCATCTTCAGGTAATGTTCGTCAGGCATATTCTTTTTGATGTAGCTTCCGTATATGTCATAGGTCCAGACGGTATTGAAAGCAGTCACGTTGCCCGCCATGCCGGACATGAAGCTGGCCAACAAACCGGTGATGGCAAGGCCGAGAATTCCGTTCGGCAGGTAGTGCGCGAACATCAGGATCAGCGCCGAGTTGTAATCCGGAGTCGGTCCTCCGGGCACAACCTTAAACTGGGGCAGAAGCGCGACTGCGAGCAACCCCGGGATAACAACGATTATCGGGACCAGCATTTTCGGGAAGGACGCGATAAGAGGCGTTCGACGCGCCGCGGAAAGGTCCTCAGACGCCATCGCTCTCTGTACAACTAGGAAATCCGTTGTCCAATACCCGAAAGAGAGGACGAAGCCGAGGCCCAGCACCATTCCCAACCAATCAACCCCCATCGGGTTTTGGGAAGCGGATCCCATTTGTCTCCAGGCGTGCAGGAAGTCGGGCGGAATCTTCGACACGAGCCCTTCAAAACCACCGGCGGCATGCAGCCCTATGTAGACGACAGGCAGAAGCCCCAGCCATATCAGGAAGAATTGTATCACTTCGTTGTAGATCGACGACGAAAGCCCTCCGAAGAAGACATATATAAGAACGACCAAGGCCGACAGGAGTATGCTGGATGTCAGCGACCATCCGAGCATGAGTTCGAATAGGAGCGCCATTGCGTACATGCTGATTCCGCTCATGAGGAGCGTCATGATAGCGAACGAAAGCGCGTTGAGTCCGCGCGTCGCTTCGTTGTACCTGTACTTGAGGTACTCAGGAACACTTCTAACTCTGGTGCTGTAATAGAAAGGCATCATGAAAAGGCCGAGAAAAATCATTGCGGGTATCGCGCCGATCCAGTAGAAGTGGACGGTGAGTATTCCGTACTTCGCGGAATTCGCGACCATTCCGATGACCTCGAGCGCGCCGAGGTTCGCCGACAGGAAAGCGAGACTTGTTATCCAGCTGGGAAGCGAGCGCCCGGACAAGAAGAAATCTTCGCTGGTTTTCATGTACTTCTTGAGGGAGTACCCCACGATTATCGTGATGAGCACGTAGGCGCTCAGGATCATGTAATCCACAAAGTTCAATGAGATTACCGGTTTCACTTCACCTCCACTGAGTTGATGATTTGGAAGACTCTATTTCAATCGGCTGGATTCCTGCATCACGTAATTCAATGAACCGCGTTAATCGATCACTCATCGAAAGATCTTGTGCCCTTGACAGTTACGTATCAGGTGTAAATATAATACGCATAGCAAAAGCTTCAAACTTGAGGAAGCGATGTTCTATCACGCGTAACTCCGGCGATTACGGACAACTATCATTGAGTCCGCCGCCGCTTCGTGCTATATTGATCCAGTGAAGCTCGCCTGGTACATACTGAAGCGCCACATTGGGCCGTTCGTATTCTCAAATATCGTCATTACCTTTATCTTCCTCCTCCAGTTCCTCATGCAGTCGATGGATCAGATTGTGGGAAAAGGACTCAGCCTGTCCGTCATCACACAGCTGATAGTCTTCAACCTGGCGTGGATAGTCGTCCTGGCCGTTCCGATGTCCGTCCTCGTCGCAGTTCTCATGGCATTCGGCGGACTTTCGGCAAGCAACGAAGTCACTGCTATCAAGGGCTCTGGCATCAGTCTCATGAGAATGATGCTCCCTGTTCTGGTCGCTTCTGTCGGCGTATTTTATCTCCTCGTGCTGTTCGACAACGATGTACTCCCGGACGCGAATCATGAAGCGAAGACTATCATGATCGACATCCGGAGAAAGAAACCGACCTTCACTCTAGAACCGGGACAATTCTCGCAAGAGATCGACGGGCACGCGATTCTCGTTCGGAAGACGGTGCCAAACTCGACAGAACTATACGGAGTCACCATTTTTGATTTCTCCGATCCGCAAAAATTCACGACCATCACCGCTGAGCGCGGCAAAGTCGGCTTTTCTCCCGACCTGAAACATTTGATAATGGTTCTTTACAACGGTGAAGTCGACGAGTACAATAACAACCAGGTCGGGGTTTATCAAAGGGTGAGATTCAAGCACCAGCAGATAGTTCTCAGGGCGCAGGGTTTTGCCTACGAGCAGTCGTCGGAAAACGCCTTCCAGCGGGGAGACCGAGAGCTCAGCGCAGATTCAATGGAGTCCATTGTCGCGGGAATGGTCAAGCAGCGCAATATCTTGACTGGGCAAGTCAACAATTATGTACAGAGCAATTTCCGCAGCCTCATGTCCCCTTCCCCCGAAGGATTTCACACCGCGAGACCGACCTCTCCCTCGGGCGTCTTCGATCTCGCGGAATCGCGGATCAAGTCGGCCGGCAACATCGCGCGCAGCCTCTATTCAAGCGTCAACACGACGCAGGCCGAGATCTATGCGTATCAGGTGGAAATACAAAAGAAGTACTCCATACCATTCGCCGCTATTGTGTTTGTCTTTCTCGGCGCGCCACTTGGGATGATGTCACGCAGAGGCAACTTCGGCGTCTCAGCCGGCTTGAGCCTCCTCTTCTTCCTGGTCTATTGGGCCTTCCTGATTGCAGGCGAAAAACTCGCCGACAGGGAAATGCTTAGCCCCTTTATGGCCATGTGGCTTGCCAACATCGTCCTCGGCGGAATGGGGCTCGGATTGACCTATAAGGTGTCCAAAGAGTCTATGATCATAAACTGGGATCGGTTCGTGCGGTTCATCCCAAAGAAGTGGGTCTCCGACGAGACGCTGACCGAGATATCAAGGTTGGAGCGTTAGGTGAAGAAACTCGACATCTATATTATCAAGCAATTCATCAGCGTCATTCTCTTTTCGCTTCTCGCCTTCGCCGCTATCTTTATTCTCGTCGACATCATGGACCACCTCGAGAATTTCCTCGATCACGGAGTAGGCCTCCTTCTCATCGCAAGATACTACCTCGTCTTTACCCCAGAGATACTCACGCTGATTACTCCCGTAGCCGTCCTCCTCGCATGCCTCTTCACGACAGGGAGGATGTCGAACCAAAACGAAATCGTAATCATAAAAAGCTCCGGCATAAATATTTACCGAATACTCTTACCATACCTACTAGTTACAAGCGTCATTTGCGTGATTATGATTTACTTCAATGAATGGATCGTCCCGATGGCTAATCACGAGAAGTATCGGATCGAAAAGATATACCTCCAGGAACACCGTGAGGGATGGTGGAAGTATAACATTTTCATGCTCGACAGCAGGGATAGGATAGTCTCAATCGGCTACTACAATGATTACACGAACACAGCCGAGAGGGTGTCTGTGCAGGAATTCGCGGACACAAATCTGACTTACCTCGTTCGGCGATTCGATGCGTCGAACATGAGATATGACAGCACAAGACACGAGTGGATACTACACGGCGTAATCGAACGCACATTCAACGGAGACAAGCAGACCTTTCAGACATTCTCCCGACTGCCGCTCAAGGAGATCAGCTTCAAGCCAAGCGACTTGAAAGAGAAAGAGCTTAACCCGAAGGACATGAACTTCAGTCAACTCAAGAGGTTCATTGAGCTTCAAAAGAAAAGCGGCAATGACGTCGCGCGTTATGAAGTGGACTATTATTCGAAGGTCTCATTTCCTTTTGCAGCCATAATAGTTGTGTTCTTCGGCGTGCCGCTAGCCGCGAGAAAGAAGAGAAGTGGACTGGCGCTTGAATTCGGTATCAGCATACTAGTCTCATTTATTTACCTGCTGGTGATAAAAGTCAGTCAGGTGCTTGGCTATGACGGTTTTGTCAGCCCCCTACTGACAGCGTGGCTGGCCAACATCGCCTTCCTCGCGGCCGGGATGTATAACACCATCCGTGTAGCTCGCTGACGTCGGCAAAGCGATAAAGAATCAGCACCCGTTCTACCCTTGCAACCTCTTAAATATCAAGGATTAAGCGCAAACCTCCTCGTGAAGACTTGATCACTCAAGGCACACCATCAAAGTTGGAGGTGAATCCTCAGTCTTCCGTTTCTCCACGCAATTTCCAGGGGATTCTCGAAAAAATCCGTCAGGTTTGATCCGCTCAGGACATGTCTCGTCTCTCCCGAAGAATGCACTCTTCCCTTCCGCAGGAGCAGCGTGCGATTGAAGACCGGAAGGATTCCCTCTACGTGCTGGGAGACATAGAGCATAACGGGAGAGTTTCCCGAACGGGCAATGACGCC
>JAJYOS010000615.1 GCA_021796055.1 Bacteroidota bacterium | reverse complement strand
GTGGGAGACTCCGCCGTTCGAAGCGACTGTGCGCGGCGACGATCTCTACGCGCGTGGTTCCAGTGACGACAAGGGACAGCTCTTCATGCACCTCAAGGCCTTCGAAGCGTTCAGGAAGCTGAATGAAAAGATACCTGTGAATCTCAAATATATATTCGAGGGCGAAGAAGAAATCGGCAGCATCCATTTGGAACCGTTCATCCGATCTCAGGGGGAATTGCTAAAGGCGGACGTTGTCGTTATCTCCGATACCGCGATGTACGGTCGTGATATGCCTACCATCTGCTACGGCCTGCGTGGGATGGCATACCTTGAAATTGCCGTCAGCAACTCCGCGATAGATCTTCACTCCGGCTCTTTCGGCGGCGCGATAGAGAATCCTGTTCATGTCCTTGCCGATATTGTTTCACGGCTCCACGACAAGTACGGACGCGTAACGATCCCTCATTTCTATGACGATGTTGTGGACGTGCCTACTGAAGAAAGGGAAGAGATCGCGAGGCTTCCTTACAGCGACACTGAGTTTTTGAGACAGTCCGGGGCTGTGGCGACATTTGGCGAGTACGGATTCTCGACGAACGAACGTTTATGGATAAGGCCTACTCTCGACGTGAATGGCATCTACGGCGGATTTACCGGCGAGGGAGCCAAAACGATAATTCCATCCAAGGCGACCGCGAAGGTGAGCATGCGTCTTGTGCCGAACCAGAGTTCCGCGAAGATTCTCGACCTGTTTGAAATTTTCATAAATCAGATTGTCCCTCCAACTGTGAAAGTGGCTATAAAGAAAATGCATAGCGGCGAACCCGCGCTCACCCCGATTAATCATCCAACGGTGAAAGCCGCCTCCGCGGCGCTTGAGCGGGTCTTCGGAAGGAAACCGTACTTCATTCGCGAAGGAGGTTCGATCCCGGAAGTCCTGACGTTTCAGGAAACCCTAGGCGCCCCCGTGGTCCTCCTTGGATTTGGGCTTCCGGACGAAAATAGTCACGCGCCGAACGAGCATCTTTACCTGAGGCATTTCTTCGATGGTATCAAGACTCTCGCGGTACTTTACCAGGAACTCTCTTCCTGATCGTTTTGCTCTTCTTTGAAAACAATTTCAATCGCCCTAAACAAAAAGTGGCCGCCTGAGATCATCGGCAGCCACTTCTTGAAACTTGGTCCCTACAATCCGATACTGCCGATTCTCTCTCTCATTCTCCTTCGATCTTGCCGGTATTGATCTCATTCACGATCCTGTCGTCGTGATAGATGTATTTCAAAGCTCCGACAATGGCGTCCGAGTTTACTCCGACGGCTCGATTCACGGAAGGTTCATAGATGAAGCTGCCCGGCAGGCTCTCAATGTTTCCGTCGAATATCAGCCCGACCAGCTGACGCTTCTTGTTAATAACCGGACTTCCGGAGTTGCCGCCGATTATGTCGCTGGTCATGACAAAGTCCAAAGGCGTGCTGAGATTGAAGTCGGCAGGAGGATTTTGCCAGACCGGCGGAAGGGTCCATGGATATTCCTCTCCAAAGCTGTAGTACCTGTTGTACATTCCGTAAAAAGTTGTGATCGGCGGCGCGATCGTTCCGTTATATGGATATCCTTCCACGACTCCATCGGCAATTCTAAGCGTGAACGTCGCGTCGGGAGGTATAGAAGTGCCGTATATATCGAATAGCGCTCTCCCTAAAAGTAAATTTTCCGACGTTTCTTCCGCGAAGAGTTTATTGTAACCGTTCTCATACCTTATTGCCTCCTCGCCCGTCTCCTCCACAAAGCGGATGAAAGGATCTGTCGAATTGAGAATGGCGCTCGGGTTTCCGTCGAGGATCGACCCAACCTTGGCGCTGTCCCCGAGCGCGGTAGTACCCGCGAGAGAGTCCGCGGCCGCTTGAGGCGTGCGACCACCGATCAACTTGTTAAATGACCGGTTCTGATTTCCAAAAAAAGCGCGCATGTTCTCCAGCTGAAGGGCGAGGAGTTCCCTCTCGAGTCCGAGATTGAAGTCGTATGGAAAGAATTTCTGTTTGAACGACGCGAGTTGTTTTCCCCTTAGCTCTTTCGGCCTGCTGCTGTCAGGCAGCTGCATCTCTTCGGCGAAATTGAGGAGCGAGACTGCCGTTTTGAAGTATGAAGAGGTTCCGTAACCGGAGAAGTCGAAGGCGGCATGTCCCGCGTACAAATGATCCTTATCGCTCTCAATCCTGGCGAGATTGTTCCAGACACTCCTATAGGACTCTTCGAGAGCCGGATTTTTTTCGACCTCAGCCCTGAAGTCGCGCTCGAACGCTTCCTTCCTCGCCATCAGGTAAGGGTCACGAAGGCCCGCAAGCATACCTGTATATGCTTTCAGCGAATTCGAGATTATGAAAAGCCTGGTTTGATATTTCGCTTTCATGTCGGGATGCCGTTTGATGAAATTCGTATAGATTGATTGCAGGCGCTGAAACAAGCCGACTATGTATGGATAGCTGTAATCCCGGAAAAATTTCAGTTGGGCTACCGAGACAAGCCTGTTCGTCCGGCCGGGGTTTCCTATTACGAAAACTGATTCCCCCCTCTTCGCTCCGTTCGGGCTCCATTTGAAATAGTATTTCGTGCGAAGCGGTTTACCATCGTTGCCGTAAACTCTGAATAACGCGAAATCCAAATCGTACCTCGGGTACGTGAAATTGTCATAGTCTCCGCCGAAGTATGCCACTATCATCTGCGGCGCGAAGACGAGCCTAACGTCGGTGTACCGGCGGTAGCCGTATAGTGAATACTTGCCTCCGTTATAGAAAGTCACGACCTGAAACACCATCGAATCTGCCGGAGTGGATTCCTTGTACTTCTTCCAATATTCTTTCTGCAGACGGGCGATTTCGGCGTCACCATTGGCAACTTTTTGCTGACTGGTTGCGCCGGTGTTGAAAGCTTTCTGGACTTCTGGCGTGACATCCTTGATTAAGACTAACTGATCGGCATACATGCCTGGGACTTGTCTCTCGCCTGAGAGTGCCTCGGCGCAGAAGCCGCTATCGGTTAAATCCTCCCCGGGCCGGTTGACCTTGTCGAGCGCGTAACGAGCGCAATGATGGTTCGTGAGGACAAGACCGTCTTGTGAAATAAATGAAGCTGAACACCCCGGCAGCCTGAGTGCGGCAAGCCGTGCATCAGCGAACCATGCCGAGTCGGGAGCGAAATGGTATTGCTCCTCGAAATATTCAGTCGGTGGGAAATCGAAAGTCCACATCTTGCCGTTATCAAACCTGCCGGCAGTTACAGTGTCAGGATTGAAGTATACCTTTTGACTAGTTCTTGTCGATTGATAAGAAGAGCAGCCTGCCAAGAAGAGGAAGGCGAACCCGATGAGCGAGGAAATCCAGCTTCCGAAAACCCGTTTCATTTCAGCCCCTTTGTTTTTTTTGTCGGCCCAAATTTACTGCAAAATTCAGAATGTTGCTCAAGAAATGTTGTGTCAGGATTTGAACGCTTATCCACACATTGATTTTCTTGGCGTGTTATGGTCTCTTCTATGTTTTCGAGGAGTCTAAATGTTGTAATTTTTGCCTG
>JAJYOS010000614.1 GCA_021796055.1 Bacteroidota bacterium | reverse complement strand
CAAGCTGGCGACGTTATTGCAATCGTTTGAGATTCTTCAATTCTATCTACTTTTTTTGAAAACGACATCATTAAGATTGTTTCCTCCTGCGATTGGTTCTTGCGAATCTGGCCTTATTCATCAGTTCCTTCCTTACGTGTTCAGGGACAAACTCGCGCACATCTCCGCCGAACCTGGCGATCTCACGGACGATCGTGCTGTTGAGGTAAGTGTATTTTTCATGGGGCATGAGAAACACGGTGTCGACATGCGAACAAAGCTTCCTGTTCGTCAGTGCCATTTGAAATTCATATTCGAAATCGGACACGGCACGAAGCCCGCGGACTATTGCATCCGCATTCTTCTTCATTGCGTAGTCCACGAGCAGTCCCTGGAATTCTTCCACCTCGATATTTTTTATGTCCTTCACGGCTTCGCGTATCATCTTAACGCGCTCTGCACCGGTGAAGAGGGGTTCTTTGAGCGTGTTGACGGCAACGCACACGATTACCTTGTCGAAGAGCTCTGCCGCGCGCTTGGCCACATCCACGTGCCCGTTCGTGACTGGGTCGAATGTTCCGGGATAGATCGCGATTCTCATTTTGTCTCCGGTTTTATGAAGGATAAAATTGTCGAGCCGAATATTTTCTGCCTCATCAGGATCCCGGGTGGAGGCTCATAAGCCTTCGAGTGTTCAACGCAGATGATTCCGGATTCGTTCACCAGCTGCCTTTGCAGCATCCGGTCTATAATTTCATGAGTCCGGTCATTTAACGCATAGGGTGGATCCACATAGGCGATGTCAAATTTCTCCCGGGCAGTTTCTACGTATCGCTCCGCGGCGGCGAGGTGAATATCACAACGCTCGAGGACACCCAGGGACTCTGCGTTGCGGCGGATCACGGCCGCAATTAGTCTATCGGATTCCACAAAGACCACACGCTTCGCACCACGGCTGATGGTTTCGAAACCGACACTCCCTGTGCCCGCATAGAGATCCAACGCGGTCGCTCCATCGATGTCCAGGATGTTCCTCAGTATATCGAACATCGTTACCCGAAGTCGGTCTGTCGCAGGCCTTAGCTTCGTGGATTCGATCGAAAGCAGTTTCCTGCTTCTCAATGTGCCGCCGGTTATCCTCATGTCTCTACTTCAGTGCGGCGCCGACAACGTGGGAGTAATGGTGAGGCCGGGTTTCAAGGTCCTTGTTTCCGGATGCGACGGCAGAGAGCTGCAAAGTCTTCAACGGGTTCAGGAGCTCGTATCTGTCATCGATGCTCTTCTGCAGCAGTCCGACAAGAATGTCGTCGGCGGCGACGCCTGTTATAAATACCCTGTCGGCGTCCGCCTTTGCCAGGGTCTCCAGGTTCTGAGATAGTTTAGTGATGAAAGAGAAAGGCTCGCCTGTGTAAAGCGCATACCTGTAGAAGACCCGTTCTCCATCTTTGCAGAAACTGGCCTCGATATGATCCGGCTTGACGGTGGCGAGCATATAGTTCTTGACCCCGCGTTCAAGCTTGTTAACTGCGAGCTCGCTGCAGGAATGGTCCAGGTCCACGAACTGAAGTTCAAGCCCGCATCGAGTACATGCGTCTCTCAGAGTGACGAGAAGCTGTTTGTCCATTGCGGCGTAGAAAACCTCTTTATAGGGGTCGACCTGGGCTTTGGTTATTTCATAAGCAGGAATAAAAGTCTGGCCGGTGAACTTGTTGTGAAAGTCGATCTCGCTCCGGAGGAACTTCGATACTTCATCCGGCGCAAGGTCGGAATCGGTTTCAATCGTGTCGCGGGCCAGCATGGTGCTGTCGATCGCAACCGATGCTATCCTGCTCCTTATCGATTCCTCGTTGACCAGATGGGAAATTGTGCGAACCAGATCGTCCAGCTGCAAGGCGTCCAGTTTTCTCTCCGCCACGTTTGAGAGAAAAAAACCGTCGTCCCGATGCTCTACTTCCGCCATTCGGAGAAAGTCCTTGCCCACTTCAATTCCAAGAACAATTCTAAACTGTTTCATTCACTCGGTCCTGACGTACGGTTTTAATTTCTCGAATTTCTTTTTCCCGATCCCCTTGACCTTCATCAGGTCGTCGACGGTGCTGAATTTCCCGTAGGAGGTGCGATAATCGACTATCTTCTGGGCAGTGACTTTCCCGACTCCCGGAAGTGCGGTGAGCTCGTCGACAGTTGCGGCATTGATGTTGACCGGTGCATCGAGTGTCTTTTTCGCTCCGACCGTTCGGCTCGCGGAATTGTCGAGTGAGTCCTCCTCGTACGCGAGGATAGAATCGATTTTAGATGAAGCCGCCGCGAAAAAGGCATCGGACTCGGCGAAGTCGTACTTCTGAGTGGCTTTGTCGAGGTGGAAAATTTTCACGCTTCCACCGAGAAGGAGTCCGAAGCTGAGGAAGAGAATAATCCCGGTCTCGCTTTTCGTCAGGCCGAGCTTTTCCTGAATTTTTCGGGTAAATTTAGCCAACATTTGATGTCATCCGCCTAATGAAATATTAGGAAAGTAGCTGGAATATTCAACCTGAAGCGGTTATTTATTTCGGGCAGTGGAAAATCAGTCGGATGAGGCGCCGTTGCGGGAAGGCGGTTTGATGTTTGAAGAACGGTCGAGCTCCTTCAGCAAATCTTTTTCCTTGCTGCTGAGCTTGGTAGGTGTGAAGATGTTGATCGTGACGAGCTGGTCGCCCTTACCGTACCCATTGAGGTGAGGAAGGCCTTTGTCGCGCATCCGCAGGATCTTGCCGGATTGAATACCGGGCTCGATCTTCAGCTTGGCTCTGCCATTGAGAGTGGGTACTTCCACTTCGCTGCCGAGCGCGGCTTCAGGGAAGCTCAGGTCGAGCTCGTAGATGATGTCGTCGCCATCGCGCTTGAAATGATGATGCGGTGCCTCCTCGATAACGACTATAAGATCTCCATTGGGGCCGCCGCGTCTTCCGGCATTTCCTTCGCCGCGCAGGGTCAGATAATTGCCTTCGGCAACCCCTGCCGGGATCTTCACTTTAATCGTCGACTCGCCGTTCACACGGCCGGCTCCTCCGCAGGCAGGGCAGGGCTCCTTTATTACTTTCCCGGATCCGCCGCAAGTCGTGCATTGTACGATGTTGACGAATTGTCCGAACATCGTCCTGGTCGCCCTTCTCAGCTCGCCGCTTCCGCCGCATGTCGGACAGGTTGTAACTGCAGAACCGGACTTTGACCCCGTGCCGCCGCAGGTCTGGCATTTTTCCTGTCGTTTGATCTTGACTTTCTTCTCGACTCCGCCGGCGACTTCCTCGAGAGCGAGCTTGACCGAGATTTTTAGATCGCTGCCTCGCTCGCCCATTGCGCTGCCGGCTCGTGAGCGCGTGCGTGCTCCCCCGCCGAAGAAATCGTCGAATATCGATCCGCCGAACCCGCCACCGAAGATGTCGTTGAAGACGCTGAAGATGTCGTTCGGGTTCGTGTTGCTCCAGTCGTGAAAATCGGCACCCTGCCGCACACCCTCGTGCCCGAAGCGATCGTAGCGTGAACGCTTATCGTTATCGCTGAGAACTTCGTATGCTTCGGCAGCTTCTTTGAATTTCTCTTCAGC
>JAJYOS010000049.1 GCA_021796055.1 Bacteroidota bacterium | reverse complement strand
AGCATTGCCATGTGAGCGTCGTGGCCGCGAAAGCTAAAGAAAACGTCCTGGGGCTTCTCAAGAAAATCTTTGAGTTGACCGTAAACTCCGGTGCGGCAATTAATCCTACGGAATTCATTGAGAATACCGAACTCCTTACAGCCAAGCTTCCCGACCAGTTCATGGCACTCAACAACTTTGAACGATTCCTGGCAGCTACTCCGAGTTCAACATCGATCTTGTCGGATCTTTCCAGGGACAAAAGGCTCTGTGAAGACTTCTTCGCGATAATCTCGACCAGCCAGTATCTTGCCGATATTCTGGTTAAGCACCCCGGTTTCTTCCGATTTCTCTTTTCCCCCGCCGGGATAGAGTCAAGGCTCAACCCTGTTTCACTTATTCCCGAACTCTCCAGTCAGATGGAGATTTACCGGGAAACCTCCCACGCAAAGGATTACCTGCGGCGCGTATACAAACGGGAGATACTCCGAATCGGAGCACGCGATATTTGCGGACTTGACGATATCGAAGAGACAACATTACAAATTTCGCAGCTGGCCGAGTCCATTCTGCGAGTGTCATTCCTGGTAATGCAATCGAGGTTCAGGGCGAAATACGGGGGGACTCCCCCGCGCGTCAGCTGCATTGCCCTCGGAAAATTCGGCGGGAACGAACTCAACTACAGCTCGGACATCGATCTCCTCTTTCTCTTCTCAGCCGGCAAGAATAAGAGCGACCACGACGCCTCTCAGCAGGCCAATCTGTTCGTGAGCGAGTTGATCAAGGACTTGACCTCCGAGTCAGCCGAAGGACATCTGTACAGAATCGATCTTCGGCTTCGTCCTGACGGCTCTTCCGGAGCTGCTGCACAGAGCCTTGAGAGCGCGCTTGCCTACTATGAGTCCCGGGGAGAGCTCTGGGAACGGCAGATGCTCATCAAGGCGAGACATGTCGCGGGCGAAGAGAAAGTCAGCGAGACCTTCTTCAACCACATGAGATCGTTCATATATCCGCGCACATGGCTTGAAAATCCGATCGACGAAATCCCCAGGATGAAGATGAGGATCGAAACCGCTAACCCGAACGAACTCAACGTAAAACTTCGAAGGGGCGGGATTCGAGACATAGAATTTATCGTTCAAGCCCTTCAGCTCCTGAACGGCGGCTCCTCCCCCGAAATCCAGACTGGCAACACGCTCCAGGCAATCAAGCTCCTGGGGACGGCCCGGATTCTGAATAAACAGGAAGCGGCCGTCCTCGCGGAGGCTTACAAGTTCTACAGGCTTGTCGAACACCGGTTGCAGCTATTCAAGAATCTGCAGACCCACACGCTGCCGACGGACGGTATTGAATTCAGAAGCCTCGCGAAACGATGTGGTTTCAGGAACGAGAGAAAGTTCAGGAATCAGCTCTTCAACTACTTCGATGCTGTCTCCGAGCTTTTCAGCAGTGTTTTTCGTATTGAACAGCCTATCGAGCGGACAGAGATCGAACAGCTCATCCAGGGCTCTGTGAACGACAACAGAACGCGGCGCGTCCTGGAAAACTACGGTCTCAACAGAATCGAGGAAAGCTATAGGAATGTGCAGTTCCTTTCCCGCGGTATAACGAGGGCCGGAGATGTCGAATTTCCTGCTGGCGTGACAAAAGCATTCCGCGAGATCGCCCCGGCACTTTTCGAGGATATAAAGCTTACCGTCGACCAGGACCTCACTCTGAAGAACCTTGCCCGCATCGTCCCCTCCATTAAGAGCCTGGAGGTCTTTTACAGTTCTCTTTCCGATGAACACTTCAGAAAAATAATTTTGACGCTCTGCTCGAAAGCTACCCGGTTTGTGGACTACCTCACCGCCGAGCCGCTGCTCCTCGACCTGATCATTTCACCCGACAGACTCCTTGATAAGAATGCTTACATATCGGATTCATTATCCCTTTCCCTGCTGAAACAATTCAACGAAATCAAACTTGGACTCCTTTATCTTCTTGATCAAATATCCCTCGCCGAGGTGCACGCGAAGTGGTCCGGCGTTGCTGAACGGTTCCTGATCGACGCAATTGAGGAGGTAATGCCGAAGAGCCGCCCGCACGTCATCGCCGGCGGAAAATTCGGTTCGAGGGAAATGTCCTTCATGTCGGACCTGGACCTGCTTTTCATTCTCCCCGATTCACTGAAGCAGAAGAAACCGGCAATCGAGAGCAAGATCACGGAGATCCAAAAGAGGCTCTTGGATAGTAACGGAAGTCCGGTTTTCGCGATCGACCTTAAACTCCGACCCGAAGGAAAGAGCGCGCCGCTCCTCATGACCGTGTCGGAATACAAGGTTTACCTGGAGAAGCGCCTCTCCGTGTGGGAGACAATGGCCATGACCCGGTTCAGGAGCATCTTCCCATCCGAGGAGATCGAAGGGATCATCAGGAACGCGACACGGAATGTCTCGATTACGCGCCGATCAATCGATGAAATAGCGGCATTATACGGGAAAGTCGTCCAGTCAAAAAGTTTCTTTGATGAGATTGACGTGAAGTCCGGGGATGGCGGGATCTTTGCAATCGAATTTCTTGTTCAGACTCTTCTCCTGAGTGATACCAGGAACACCGGGCGGATTATGCCCGCGTCAATTATCGAATCTATAGTAAATCTGAAGCAGAACGGCACTCTGCCTGAACAGACCGCAGATGAAGTCAGAGAGAGCTATGAATTCTACAGGATGATCGAGTTTTCCAATTACGTCTCTCTGTCGAAGACAAATCACAAGATCCCGCACGATGAACGCGAGTTGGAGTCGCTTGCGGCACACCTTGACTTCAAGAACTCAGCCGAGTTTCTCGACAGCCTGAAAGCACGGATGAGGAAGATCAGTTCGCTGTTCAAGAATACGATCTCACAGCTCATCGAATCAGCGGATTGAGGCAAGACTCTTGAAAGGCAGCCGGAAGCCTGTCGCCCAGACCTCTTTCAAGTCTGTAAACAATAAGGTCCCGTCAAATGCATCCACGCGATTCGAGCGGCTTGACTTCCTGATAGCCGGAAATCTTGCCGCCATTTCGTTTCTCATCTACTTCTTCACGATGTCAAGGAGCATTCCTTATATCGATGGTGGAGAACTCACAACGGTTCTCTGGACGCTCGGCATCGCGCATCCGACCGGGTATCCGCTTTTCACGCTGTTGGGATATGCGTTCGTGCACATTCCCATCTCCAGCGAGGTTGCGGTCCGCGCAAATTTATTTGCGGTCGCATGTACGGCACTTGCCGGAGGCCTTTTCTATCTCGCAATCCTGCGTGCTCACTGGGCGCTCGGCGCCGGCGATTCGGCTTCAACCGCTGCCTCTCAATCAAAGAAAACACGGGGCGAAAATCGCGATCGGTCCCTGGGAAACGATTCAACCACCGGATTCGTCGTGAGGCTGGCTTCTGCTGATGCGGCCCTTTGCCTGATATTTTCGGCTACATTTTGGGATCAGAGTACTTCTATCGAGGTTTACCCCCTTCAGCTGGCGCTGTTTGCGCTGATATTGATTTTCTGGCTTAAGTTCTACGCCCTGCCGACAAGACGGCAGGCATTTCTGGCGGGCTTGACGTTAGGGCTTGGTTTTTCAAATCACATGACGACCGTGCTGACCGTCCCCGCAATCCTCTTTCTCCTGGTCCTGAATTACAGGGAAAAGAGAATGAAGACAAAGCTCCTTTCTTTCACAGCGGCAGGAGCGGCATTGCCGCTTCTTATTTACATCTACCTTCCGATTCGCGCAGCTCAGTCCCCGATTCTCGATTGGGGAAATCCGGATAACCTGCAGAGGTTCATCTGGCATGTAACAGGAAAACAGTTCAGGACGTGGATGTTCAGTTCATTCAACGTTTTCCGGCACCAGCTGGGAGTCTTCTTTTCCAGTCTTCCATCTGAATTCACCATCAGTCTCGTAGTTGTCGTCCTCGGAATTATCATAGCACTCCTTTCCCGACGGAGATATTTTTGGTGGGCGATCCTGCTCCTCCTCGGCGATATTTTTTACGCCGCCAATTACAACATCCACGACATTTTAAGCTATTTCCTTCTGGCATACATAGGGCTCACACTCTTTGCCGCTACCGGTTTTGAATTCATTATCCAACAGATCATCAGGCTCTCGGGGACAAAATATACCGTCGCGCTGCTCGTCCTGTTGTTGCCGGTGGTTTCAGCCGCTTTGAATTACAGTAACGTAAACGAGAGCGATGATTTTGCGGTCGAAAGGTACACCCGAGATATACTTACCAGCCTGCCGCAGAATTCGCTTGTGTTGTCCTTCCAGTGGGACGATTTCGTGTCCGCTTCTCTCTACTACCAGCACGTAGACAAGGTAAGGCCAGACATAATTGTTATCGATAAAGAGCTCCTTCGAAGATCCTGGTATGCAAATCAGATACACACCCGCTATGCATATCTCTTCCCGAATCCCGATCCCATCTTCTCGGCATACATGGATAACCTCCGCCTTTTTGAGAACGGACTCCCCTACGACCCGAACAGCATCGAGCACACTTATTCTGATTTCATTCGTGAGATAATTCACGGAGCACTCCGAAACGGGAGAGACGTATTCGTCGGCCCCGAAATGGAAAACAGATATCTTTACGGATACAACAAAGTGCCCTACGGCCTCCTCTACGAACTCACGAATGACAGTTCATATACTTCATACGGTCAGGAGGGGCTAAACGGTTTTCGCGCAGCAAAGAAAGTGGATAACGTGTATTCTCATCAGATTGAAAACTTCTACAGTCAAATGTTTCTCGCACGTGCGGCGTACGAATACAGATACGGACATTTGAGACGTACCCTGGTCTGGCTCGACAAAACGCTTGAAGTCGATCCTGGGTCACAGTCTGCCCTGACAGCCAAGATCGGGATACAACAGCGGCTGGGATACGCACGATGACTCTGCTTCATATTCTGGAGGTACTGGGCGTATTGTACTTGATGGAACTGGCCTTCTTCAGCCGTGCCGCCCGGCGGTCGCGAATGGCGCACCGAAGCGCGCCAACACCACAGGGTTACCCGAAGGTTTCCGTCGTTGTTGCAGCAAAGGATGAGGAGAGGAATCTTCCTGCTTGTCTGCAATCATTATTGAATCTGGCTTACCCGAAGGAGCTGCTTGAGATCGTCGTTGTGAACGATCAATCAGCCGACTCGACTCCACAAATCATAGATGAAGCGGCACGTGAAAGCCGCTTTGTCAAAAGAGTCGATGCCGTCGAGAGCGTGTCGACTCGCGGCAAGGCGAACGCTCTCGCCCAGGGCATTGACCGGGCGCAGGGGGAGCTAATCTTCCTGACAGATGCCGATTGCGTTGTACCACCCACCTGGATTAGCGAGACGCTGAAATATTTTGACGATGACACAGGAATTGTAGGAGGGGTTACGCTGATCTCAAATGCTTCACAGCGTGTTTACGGCATTCAGGCACTCGACTGGGATTTTCTGCTTACCGTTGGCGCCGGCGCCGCTACGATAGGACAACCCGTCGCGTGTCTTGGAAACAACCTGGTCTTCAGAAAGAAGGCATACGAAGAAGCCGGAGGTTACCGCAAAATCAAGTTCAGCATTACGGAAGACTTCGCACTCTTCAAGGCAATCGCCCATTCGCACAAATGGAAATACAAGTTCCCGATGGATAAGAAGAACCTCGTAGAGACTCTCCCCGTCCCTTCGCTGAAAGAGGTTTTTTTGCAAAGGAAGAGATGGGCAACCGGTGGCAAAGATACCGGTTTGTTCGGAATTGTGACGCTCGCTCCAGGCTTCCTTTTCCACTGGGCACTCATTGTATCTCTCTTTTATTCTCCCGCGGTTTTCCTGATTTTTTTCCTTTTGAAGACAATGGTGGACGGTGCTTTCGTCTCGCCGACACTCCGCCTTTACGGAAAGATTGCGCACTTGAAATTTATAGTTTATTTTGAGATTTATTATTTGCTATATGTTGCGATTCTCCCTTTTTCTGTCTACCTGGGCAGAGCGATAATTTGGAAAGGACGAAGGTATTAGATGTCTGATTCGTCTGCCGGAAGCGGATACGAGTATACGGATCTGACTCCTGTTGTGACATGGCGGGAACTGAGGCTGCCTGTCCATATTTCCCTCTTCCTGATCACACTCGTCACCACAACGATGGCAGGTGTGGAATGGGTCGGGCGGGATCCGCTCAACCTTCAAAATCTTTCCATGGGCTTGCAATACAGTCTTTCGCTTTTGCTCATCCTCGGCTCGCATGAATTCGGTCACTTCTTCTATTCGCTGAAGCATCGTGTGAAGGCCACTCTCCCGTATTTCATACCGCTCCCCGTCATTCCGGGAATGCTGAACTTCGGAACTCTCGGGGCGGTTATCCGTACCAGGACTCCCGTCCCTTCGCGAAAAGCCATCTTCGACATAGGCGTCTCCGGACCGATCGTCGGCTTCATTGTGAGCATCGGCGTATTGATTTTCGGATTCACTCACCTCCCTTCAAGGGCATTTCTCCTTCAGATTCATCCGGGCTACGACTTCGCAAACAATACCGTTCCGGGTTCTGCGGGAATCCCGCTTGCTTTCGGCAACACGATCCTCTTTAAACTCCTCGAGCTCATTTTCACAAATCCCCGCACGGAATTTGTCCCGCCTATGACGGAAATCTACCACTACCCGTTTCTCTGCGTAGGATGGTTCGGGTTGTTTGTGACCGCTATGAACCTCCTTCCCATCGGTCAATTGGACGGCGGGCATATGATCTATGCCATGTTCGGACGCGCGCACCGGAAAATAGCGAGAATCTTTTTCGCCGTAATACTTGCGATCGGTCTGCTGGGCCTTCTGCCCCTCGTGGGAGTTAACCTTGAGATCGGCTGGACCGGTTGGCTTATGTGGTGTCTGATCCTCTTTCTCGTTGTAAAGCTCGATCACCCCCCGATAATGGATCCTTCCCCGCTCGATGCCCGGAGAAAAGTGGTCGGGTGGTTGACGATTCTCATATTCCTGGTATCTTTCTCACCAATCCCATTCACAATCGCACTGAGGTAATCTTGCGGAAAGTATTTTTAGTTTTTTTTCTTAGTCTGATGGTAGGGGCATGCCAGAAGGCGAACGATGTAGTAGTCGATTCCTCGGCTCCAATCAACGCTCAGCTTACGTATTTCGACAAGGACAGCCTTGACGTCGCTCAATATTTGAGCAATTCCTCTCTCAAGCCGACGATTAGCGACAGCTTTCAGATTCTTTTGAGCTCTTCAAAGGATTTTTCGCATCTTAATGTCCAGGTGCAAGACGATTCCGGAATAGTCCTTAACAATGCTGACTTCACGAACGTCAACGGGAATAGAGTCGCAGGCGCGATATCTACGACACTGTCCAGCGTATACGTCGGTAACCTCACTTACGTATTCACGGCATATAACACACATGGAGCCTCCGGAAACTATGCGGAGAAAAAACTACGATTGTTCAACGCCAAAGACGCCGGTCCGGTCATCGACAGCGTGTCAATGCCCGATTCGCTTATCCTTCCACAAACAAACAGCCTTGTGTTCGATATATATGCATACGTTACTGACGCCGCCGGACTGAGCGACGTCTCGAATGTTTATTTCGACGTTGTGAAACCTGACGGGACGCCCTCAACAGGCAATCCCTTCATGATGTACGACGACGGCGGTGCCGCGGGTCTCCAGGTTGGAGACGATGATAGAGTAGCACATGACGGTACGTACACGCTGTCTGTCCAGCTTCCGGCCGGGACGGCCGTTGGCACCTACACATTCACTTTTCACGCCGTGGACCGCAGCGGTGTTTCGAGCGCACCAGTTTCCCATAAGATCAGGATCTATCAATGAAAATCGCCTTCGTTCTCACGGCGCTCTGCGCGCTCGCCAGCGCCAACGCGCAATCCCTGAAAGAGACTTACAAGCTTGACGGCCAGCTATCGCAGCCATCCAGCAACACCGTGAATCAGATACTCATAAGAAATGGAACAGTCTACCTGGCAACCAACAAGGGACTCAACCTGTCGAACAACGGAGGATCGAGCTTCCAGACCGACTTCGGACCGAAAGGTCCTACGGGAGTCAGCACGAACGCAATTGCGGTCAAAGGCGACACAATAGTTACCGCAGTGTCCACCACATTCGAGCAAAACGGAACTTCGTATCCCCAGGGAACCGGTCTGTATGTTTCTACTGATGGCGGAGGGACATGGACACATGAGCCCCAGAGCCTCGATTCCCTGTCAGATTCTACCGTGACGTTCGGTCACAACGTGTTGAAGGCCCTTCCCATAACCACGGAGATCAACAACATTACCTACTCACTGGCGTTTTACGCCGGTTATCTCTACGCGGCAAATTTCGCAGGCGGGTTGAGAAGAAGTGCCGACCTCGGCAGAACCTGGCATAGGGTTGTACTTCCGCCTGATTACCTCAATTACATTAATGCTGACAGCACGTACTCGTTTCAGCTCTCTCCCATTGCCGGAAATATTACCACCGAAACGAATTACAATCATGAAGCTTTTTCCCTGTACGCAGACGGCGACAGTGCGCTCTACGTCGGTACTGCAGACGGAATTGACAAGACGACCGATAATGGATTCTCATGGCACAAGTTCAATCATCAAAATGAAGGAAGTCCCATGTCGGGCAACTTCGTAGTATCGATAAATGCGCAAAACTATGGCAGCGTTCACAACATCTGGGCTGCAACCGTTAATGCTAACGATCCTACCGAGGTTCCGGCGCTCAGCTACACCTCCGACGGGGGCGCAAGCTGGCATTACATTCTCGCCGGACACTTCTTTCACAGTGTTGCCTTCCAGGATTCCATAGTTTACGGAGCTTCCGATGACGGCCTCTTCAGGACCCCCGACCTCGGACAAACCAGCGAGGTCGTCACCAACGTACTGGACACTGCCACGAATCAACAGATTCTTTCACCGGCTTTCTATGCCGTGGCGGCAGAAGGAGACTCAGTATGGGCCGGTTCCGGTGACGGAACGGCAATAGGGATTGACAACGGCGGAGGATTCCAGCTGAGCAAATGGAACGTGCTCAGGACCTTCGTTCCTGTCGATAACCAGAACCTCACTTATTTCTATCCTAACCCCTTCTCGCCCCGGCTTGATGTGGGAAGAATTCACTTCAGCGTGACTTCGGCCAACGGCCGCGTGACAATCAGGATTTACGATTTTTCAATGCACGTAATCAGAACTTTGCTCCAAAATGCTCAACGCATGACCGGCGAAAATGACGCAGTATGGAACGGGTTGGACGACGGCGGGCGGATGGTCGACAACGGAGTCTACTTCTACAGCGTGAGCGTAAATAATGGAAATCCGCTTTGGGGAAAAATATTGGTGGTCAGATGAAAAAAACACTTTTTGTCCTGTTATTCTACTCGGTCACCTTTGCCCAGAGCTACCCGGGGAGTTTCGCTCGAATCGGACTTAACGCGAAGGGAATGTCGATGGGCAATGCAATATCAGCCATGACTACCGGCAACGTGTACCCGTTTTACAACCCGGCGCTCGCCTCGTTCCAGAATGGCGGAAGCGTCTCAGCTTCGGTCGCACTAATGTCTCTCAACAGGCAGCTGAATGTCATCACGTACACTCAGGGACTTGCTCCAACTGCGGGACTGGCCCTCGGAGTGATAAACAGCACCGTGTCAAACATCGACGGAAGAGATGCTGACGGCGTGCATACATCGAATCTCTCGACAAGCGAGGACCTGCTCTTCTTCAGCTTCTCAAACCAATTTCTGGATGCGTTTTCACTCGGCGTCAGCTTGAAAATGTACTATTACAATCTCTATTCAGGCATGTCTGCAACCACAATAGGATTCGATGTCGGCGGTCTTTACAAACCGACCGATTATCTCTCGATCGCCGTCGTTGCCACCGATCTCGGGGAGTCATACCATTGGGACTCCTCGAAGCTTTACGGCACGGACGGTTCTAACTTCTCAACGCCTTTCCCGCACATATTTAAAGTAGCCGCTTCCTACAGTCTCCCGGCGATTCACTCTTCCGTTATGGCGGAATACGATATTGCCCCATCGCCTCTTAATGGGCTAAGAGGCGGAGTGGAGTTTTCTCCGCTCGACGTGCTTGTCCTGAGAGCCGGCTTCGCCGCCGCCAACGAGCAATATGTAGGCACCAAAGTAACTCCGACATTTGGCTTCGGTGCCAAAATAGCTTTCCTTGATCTGACGCCGCAGCTCGATTATGCATATGTTTCCGAGCCATTTTCCCCCTACGGAATACAAACTATATCACTAATCTTCGAGTTCTAAATTCCATGAAATCACTTAGCTTGTCTTTCGCACTTCTCCTTGTTGCAACATCGTCTGCTTTCTCTCAGGCCGGGAGTTCGGGAATGCAGATTCTGAAACTTGGCTATTCTGCACGCGACCTCTCTCTCGCGGGCTCCGCAGATGCAGTCACGAACGAACCGATCGCAATTTATACGAATCCCGCCGGTCTCGCATTCGGCAAAAATGCCCCCGGTATCGGACTGAATGTCATGCTGACACATAGGACGTACATAGCCGGAACTACGGTCGACATGTTCGGGACGAGCTTCAAAGCTGGAACGATGTCGTTCGGCACTAGTCTCCTTCTCTCGAGCGTCCCCGACATTCAGATCAGAACCACCCCCGGGGACCCACAGGGGACTTTTTCTGCCAAAGACTTCGTATTTGCGGCAGGTGCTGCAAGGACATTCGGAAAAGTGGACGTCGGCGTTTCGGCAATGTATCTCTACGAGAAGCTGTTCGTGTATGAATCGACAGGGTTGGCATTCAACGCAGGACTGAAATACTCTCCCGCCGAGAACGTTCAATTGGGCTTATCTACCGGAAACCTCGGTTCATCTTCTGCCATGATCTCCGAGAAAATAGCGCTTCCTGTATTCGTGCGGCTGGGTGGAAGTTATAGGATGCCTGTCGGATCGAACTTCGACCTGACAGGATTTGCAGGCGCCGCGACATTTAAGTCCGGCGGGATTACTCCCGCCCTTGGTGCCGAATTGAGTTACGATAATCTTATCAGATTCAGGGCAGGCTACGCATCGGGGAGCGAAATGACGGGATTCTCGTTCGGAGCGGGCGTCAACTACCAGTTCCTCAGATTCGATTATTCATACATCCCGATGAAGCTCGACTTCGGCAACAGCCAGACGTTCACACTGTCGTTCTATCTCTGAGATGCCAATAGGTTCTTCCTCGATAGATGTTCTGATAATCGTTTCCTCCGATCCACGGTATGACGCGAGAAGCACGAAGTATCTGAGAAGCCTTCTCTCATCCGGATTCAAGGCAAAGCTTGTGGGAGCCGCCTCAGATGGAACTGGAGATAGGACAGAGGAACTTGTGCGCGTCCCGATCAGTTCAAGAGGCGGCAAGGCATTCTTCATGCAATTTTATCAGAAAGTCGTACCGGAAGCAATGAAGGTTTCGGCGAAGCTGGTCATCGCCGGGGACCTTTTTTCCCTTCCGCCCGCAATCATAAACAAGCAGCGACATTCTCACAGGGGGCGTCCGGTAAGACTTGTGTACGACTCGAAGGAGCTGTACGAAGCGCTTCCAAGCCTGAAAGTCAAACGAACCAGCTTCCTCTTCTGGAATCTCGTTGAGAAATCGTCGCTCAGATATGTCGATGGGGTCTTCACGGTAAACCAGTCAATAGCGGATATCCTGGAAGCTAAGTGGCATCTACCCACGACCGTCTTGAGGAATGTTCCGAATAAGCAGACGGCACGCCGTTATATTCAAAAGAGCTTTGACAAAATCTTTTTGACATTCTCAGGCGGACTCCAGGCCGGACGCGGCCTGATTGACCTTCTTAAGCTTATCAGCATCCTTCCCGCAAAATATGAAATTAGATTCGTCGGCGACGGATCGATGAGGGAGGACTTACTCCAACGGGCATCCGAATTGCGTATTCAGGAGAGGATCCATTTTACCGGAAGAGTCCGGCAGGAGGAAGTGATAAACGAACTGTCGAAAGCTCACATCGGGATTTATCTGATGGAAAACACCGGCCTGTGCCACTACCTCTCCCTTCCAAACAAACTCTTCCAGTTCATTTCCGCGGGCCTGCCGGTAATCGTACCGCACTTTCCAGAAATGGAACGGATTGTGAAGGAATACGATATCGGGGCGGCTGTTGACACCACTGATCTTGACGGGGTCGCAAAAACAGTCCTGGAAATTACCGCAGATCCGGAGAGCTATAGCCGGTTCTCGAAGAATTCCGAAAATGCTTCAGAAGTGCTTAACTGGCAGGCTGAAGAGACGAAATTCGTTGAAGCGATCGCCCGCTTAATTTAAGAGACCGAATTTCTTCCTTTTTTCCCACAAAGTTTTCCTTGTGACCCCGAGTTGCTTCGCGGACGCTTCCAGATTGAAGTTATTCCACTCCAATACTCTCTTCAGATACTCTCCTTCGATCTGCTCAAATGACAACCCCTTCGGAAGGTACAGCCCGTCATCGAGCGAAGGGGCAGCAGAAATGTTTGAAAGCGAGATTTCGTCGGCGTCAATATGGTCCTTCTCCGCAAATATCATCGCACGCTCGATGACATTTCTCAACTCGCGGACGTTTCCCGGCCAGTCGTGAGCCAGCAGTTTCCGTTCTGCTGCGCCGCTGAAGCCCTTCACCTGCTTCTTGAACTTCAGGTTGAAGTCATTTATGAACTGCCTGCCGATCAAGATCACATCATTTTCCCTGTTGCGCAACCGTGGGACGTTCAACGATACGACGTTGATCCTGTAGAATAGATCGCTCCGGAATTTGCCAGCAACAACGTCTGTTTCCAGATCGGAATTCGTGGCCGAAATAACCCTGAGGTCGACAGGAATTTCCTCAAGCCCACCGACTCTTCTGATTCTGCGGTTCTCGATGAATGACAAGAATTTAGCCTGAAGGCTCAGGTCCATACTCGTAATTTCATCGAGCAGGACTGTTCCCCCGCTCGCTACTTCGAGGAGTCCCTTCTTCGCCGTCTTTGCGTCTGTGAAAGCGCCCTTTTCATAACCGAACAACTCCGCCTCCAACAGGTTGGACGGAAGAGAGGCACAGTTGATTTCAAGATAGCGTCTCTCGGCAATCGGGCTCATGTAGTGGATTACACGCGCCACTAGGTTCTTTCCGACGCCACTTTCGCCGCGCAGCAATATGACGGAGCCCGTAACCGGCGAGACCCGGCGTATGAATTCCCGAATTTCCGAAATGGGCTTGCTCTCCCCGATTAGCGAGTCGTACGAATAACGAGACTTGAAGCCCGACTTTATTTCCGCGACTTCGGTCCGAAGCCGGCCTATCTCTACCGCCCTGCCGATAGCCAGCTTTAACTCTTCGAAATTTATCGGCTTCAGCAGATATTCAAAAGCGCCGCTCTTCATCGCGCGGACTGCCGTATCTACCGCCGCCTTCCCCGTCACCAAAATCACGGGCATAAGTCGTTCCAGTTCCCTCAACTTCTCGATCAGACGAATCCCGTCGATTTCCGGCATCATGACGTCACTGACGACCAGGTCCGGATATTCGATCTTTATCGCTTCAATGAGTTCGTTAGGATGGGAAAAGGACTTCACGTTCAGCTGCTCATTGCGCAGCCTGTACTTCACAAGCTTTATGATGCTCTCGTCATCATCGAGTAAATAGACCAGAGGTGGCGGCATATTCTTTAAATATAGCCCTTGCCCTTCTGACGCACAACCACTTTCACATCGCTAATGGCGCGAAGTCAAGCGGTGCGCATAGAAGACCTCTAGACAGCAAGCCTCTCCAGACACTCAAGCATCGATCTTATGAAGTAGGCGCTCTCTTCCTCCGTGCCCGCATTGACGCGCAGGTATCTCTCGAGGAGAGGATACGAAGACACATCTCTGACAAGCACGCTCTGTCTTTCGAGAAGCTCCTCAAATATCCTGCCCGCCGGCAGGGGCGTCGAAAAAAGGAAAAAATTCGCGTCGGAATCGATAACCCTGACACCTTCCATGACGCGCAGCCTGGAAGTCATAAAAGCCCTCTGCTCCTTCAGCAACTTCACGCGATCGGCAAAGAGGGCACGGTGTTCGAGAAGTTTCAGAGCCGTAAACTCGGAAAGCGGATTGACTGTGAACGGTATCTTCACCTTCAGGATTTCAAAGGCCGTCTCCGGGTGGGCCACCAAGTATCCCATCCTGAGACCGGCAAGGCTGAAGGCTTTCGAAAACGTCCTGAGAATCACAAGGTTTCTGTTGGAACCCACCAGATCAACCGAGCTCGGCTTATCCGAGAACTCTATGTAAGCCTCGTCGAGGAGGACAATTGCGCCCGTAGATTTCAGAAGCTCCACTATGAACTCTCTCGACACCGACTTCCCGGTAGGGTTGTTCGGAGAGCCAATTATGATGAGGCCGTTCTTCATCTTCCTGCCGGTCGCCAATATTCCCTTCTCGTCAAAATTCAGATCGCCGTCCGCATAAACCTTTCTGATTTCCCCGCCGAGTATCCTCGATATTTTTTCGAAGAAATAAAAAGTCGGCTGAGGGATGAGTACCTCAGTTCCTTCCCTGACAATTGAAATCGCCACAGTGTAAATAAGCTCATTCGACCCGTTTGCCACTATGAACGAGTCGGAAGGAAGACCGTGGATTTCAGAAAGCCTTTTCGGCAATTCAACCGAAAAGACTTCCGGATAGCGGTTCCAGTTCTTGCGGATAAACTCATCGATGATTTCTTTTTTCAGTGCCTCTGGGACATCAAACGGACTTTCGTTCTGATTCAGCTTAATCTTGGCCGGGTGACCTGAGACCGCGTAGGGCGCTAACTCAAGCACACTTCTTCTGAAATTATCTCTTACGTCCACTTTTTTCTCTTACCTTAATTGACAATGCGTGAGCGGATAAACCCTCGCTCTCTGCGAACATCCTGATCTTTGCAGAATTCCGCTCGAACGCATCCCTGGAATAGTGAATTATGCTGG
>JAJYOS010000613.1 GCA_021796055.1 Bacteroidota bacterium | reverse complement strand
CAACTATGCAGGCTACCCGATCTCGTGACTGAAACTCTCCAACTTGAGCCCTACATCCGCGAGATCGCTGACGATTTCTCCGATTCGGAAAACTTCCTTTACCTCGGCCGCGGCTTCAACTATCCCATAGCTCTGGAAGGGGCAATGGAGCTGAAAGAGATCTCGGGCATCCATGCCGAGGGATTTCCCGCGGCAGAAATGAGGAATATCCAGACCATGCCAGTTAGAAATGGTATGCCTGTTATCTTCATCGCGCCTCGAGACTCGACTTACGAAAAAGTGGTTAGAAACATGGCGGAAGTGAAGGCGCGCGGAGCCAGCTTGATCTCCGTTATAGATGAGGAAGATGACCGGGTCCGTAAAATCTCGAAATATACAGTCAGGATCCCGAAGACGCTCGACATGCTTGCTCCGATTCTCTCAATCGTCCCGCTTCAGCTCCTCGCATATCATATCGCGCTGCTCAGGGGATGCAAAGTCGACAAGCGGAGCAATCCTGCCAGGATTGTAACAGTGGAACAAACTGCGCCAGAAATTTGAAAGTCCGCTTTAATGAGCGAACGAAAGAAATGGAATGTTGAGGCGCGCTTCAAAGTTAGCACGCTCTCTACGAATACCGTATGCATGGTTAATGCGATGAAACGGCTCCCGCTACTTCCAGGAAGAGGGTCTGCGAACGTCATGATATTGTCTGTGCTGCGACAGGCTGAACCGGTAAGTGCCGTAGGGCAAATTCGTCGCGCCAGGATAATCGTCGCGTTGTAATCCGTGGCCGAAACGAATCGATATATCATTTGGTCGCGACGGCGCTGACGAAGCATTAATTACGACTCGTTCGGGCAGAGCCCGATTGCGGTGATATTCTTTCTTGATCAAAAAATCGTTTTAGGAGTTGACTCGGACTTATAGCTGGTCTATATTTTTTCGGAAGGAGATTTTTCACGGAGAAGTTCCACAAGGAAATATGGAACGGACGAACAGAATTTAGTCGTAAGGGGGAGAACGGGGAATCGGAACTGTGTAATACTTTCACACAATTGGACCATCATTTAGACGCGTCAGGGATACGCAACGAACCAGCGTGCGGTGATGTGCCATGATGTTGAGGCTTGTCGATTCACAGAAGCGGCTGGCGCTGCTGGCCGCGCTTTTCGTGTTTGCGCTAATCATCCTTCCACCGCGCGCCGAAGCGAAGCCTTGGGTGATGTGCTATTTCCCCGGATGGGAACTTGGGAACGGAAGCACTAACAGCACTCCGCCGCTGAGCGCCGTCGACTTCTCGTCCATGACTGCTGTGGCGTACTTCGGTTTCTCACCTAATCCCGACGGCACGATCGATACCACGTACGCGAACTACAAAGCGGCAAGACTGCTTGCAGCAGCGGCCCATGCTAAAGGCGCGAAGGCCCTTGTCTCGATTGGCGGCTGGAACACCGAGTCGGGCTTTGAAAGCGCTACCGACTCAGCCATCATAGGCACCTTTGTGAGCAACATAATGGCGCTCGTGAGGGAATATGATTTCGACGGTGTAGATATCGACTGGGAGACTTACTCCGGTCCAATACCGACATCGGATTACCCAAATGTCACTAATCTTGCCAATATGCTTCGGGATAGCCTCGACGCGATGAGAAGCGGCATGCTTCTTACGTCGACGAGCAGCGGCGGAAATCAGAGTCTGATGGCGGACACTCAGAAATACTTCAACGAAATTAATCTTATGACCTATGATTTGTCCGCGGAATATGGTGGGTGGCCCACCTGGTACAATTCTGCGCTTTACAGCGACGGTGACTCTCTTGACGGTCAGCCTCTCCCAAACGCGAACAGCATTGTGCGCCAGTTCGAGAAGGCCGGCGTCGATTCGTCCAAAATAGGGATAGGCTGCGAGTTTGCCGGAACAGTCTGGGAGGGCGCGAGCCTTCCGGACGTGCTACCCCTCACGGTCACTCTTTCATCTTCGAGCGACGTGCCGCTTTATAATTCAAGCGGAACGGGCATCATGCAAAAATACTTCAACCCTGCTTACTACCACTGGGATCCCCTGGCGCAAGTCGGATACCTCAGCATACCCGAGGGCATTCTCTCGCTTCTTTCTCCCAGCTATTTTATTTCGTTCGACGACTCAAATTCTATCGCGGCGAAGTTCAACTATATAAGAAAGAATCATCTTGGTGGTCTGATAATCTACGAACTCGGCTGGGGGTATCCTCCTGGAAGTCCTAATTATCCTCTCATGGAAGCCGTGAAGAATATCCAAGCTGACACTTCAACAACGGTGGTAAGCGTACCACCTTCAGGCGTGCCGAGCTCTCCCTATCTGCTCCAAAACTATCCGAATCCTTTCAATCCTTCCACGACGATCCAGTTCGGGACCACTTCAGCGGGACGAGTTAGAGTGGTCGTGTACAATATCCTGGGGCAGCGTGTTGCCATCCTCTTCAGCGGGTTTCTGCAGCCTGGGGAACATGCGTTATCCTGGGATGCAAATGCCTATCCGAGCGGCGTCTACCTTTGCAGGCTGCAGACAAGTTCTGCCAGACTATCGATCAAGATGCTCCTCCTGAAATGATATTTCAGTAATTCCTTTGCCCAGGTCTATTGTCGCTGCGGCGATAACCTAGGGTGAAGTCTACTTCCGCTGAAAAGGATGTAACCAGTGATACTTCGGATCTCATCTTTTCCACCCGGACCACATCGGCAAATGGTACATCGCATATGTGCGTCTCCTCGCCGAAGGCCTTCAGCAGCGGTGTCTGCTCCGATTCGGTCGCTGCCGTGAACATCACAGCGTGCAGTCCAAATGTCCTGGCCAGTCTTTCGGCAAATTGCATGTTCATCTGGCTTTGACGCCCGTTCTCATTCACAACGGACTGGCGTGTTACGCTAGCGACCAAATTTAAAGCGCCGGCTTCAAGCCATTCGATCCCCTCGTTGATTTCAGCTTGTTCGCTCTCCGGGCCTCTGGTGGCAGACCACTCCGTGATTTCAAACTGTATGTCCAGGTTCCTGTCGTCAGCAAGCGCAACAACCTCTCGGGGATTGATGCCGTGTTGAAGACTCGTCTTTCTAAACTGTATCCTGCTTACACCGGTTTCTCCGCAGAGATCGAGGTAGATCGGGAGGACTCCCCGATTGATGACAACCCTTGGAGATTCGACGCGGGTAACCGTGGGGACGTTGAACCTGTGGGCCAGTTGGATGCATTGCCGTGTGGTGCCGACGGTAGTGTGTTCGTTATGCCCTATGAGCACCCTGATTGCGGAAATGCGCTGGCTGAATTGTTCTAGGCATTCCCGCAATGTTTCAGGGTTGGGCCGGGAATCGAATAGTGAAGTCAGCGGTACCATCTCTTTTAACGCGGTATTCACCTGCGCTCCGTTTGAAATTCTCAATCCACTCATTTTTGCTCTCCGTTTGGTTTACGTTGTATTGTAATTCCTGAAAAAACTATTCTTTAACTTGATGCGAAACCATCATAACCGAACCGCGCTCGCCGCATCCGCACCCTTCTGAAGGAGTTTAGTTCCCCGAGCCTGAGGCACGCTCGCCGGCATAATGGAATCTTGTTTGGATAACCTTGTATCGGGATGTACGTCCAC
>JAJYOS010000048.1 GCA_021796055.1 Bacteroidota bacterium | reverse complement strand
CGTATGAGGTTGTCGCGTTCACCGCTACACAAATCCCCAATATCGACGGCCGCAAATATCCGGCGGAACTCGCCGGCAGACTCTACCCGAAAGGGATTCCCATATTCGCGGAAAGTCAACTGTCCGAATTGATGAAGGGAGATGGAATCGAGGAAGCGGTGTTCGCGTATTCGGACGTCTCGTTCAAATATGTTATGACAAAAGCATCTCAGGTGAACGCGCTCGGCGCCAGCTTCAAGTTGCTGGGGGCGGGGGAGACAATGATTCGGAGCAAGGTCCCCGTGATTGCCGTCGTCGCGGTCAGGACCGGATCGGGGAAGAGCCAGACTTCGCGCAGGGTTTGCAATATACTTCGTGAAAAAGGGCTCCGTGTTGTCGCGGTCCGTCATCCGATGCCATACGGTGACCTCGTCAAGCAGAAGGTTCAGCGTTACGCGACAATCGACGACCTGAAGAAGTTCGAGTGCACCATAGAAGAGATGGAAGAATATGAGCCGCATATCACAAATGGGACGATCATTTACGCGGGAGTCGACTACGAAGCGGTCCTTCGGGAGGCTGAAAGAGAAGCGGATGTCATAGTCTGGGACGGCGGGAATAACGATACCTCTTTCTATCGTCCAGACCTGACCATCACAGTTGCAGATCCGCATAGACCTGGCGACGAAGTTTCTTACTACGCCGGCATGACGAACATACTACTCGCGGATGTGGTCGTCATAAACAAAGTTGAATCCGCCCCGCGGGAAAACGTAGACACGGTCCGGAAGAACGTCATGGCTGTAAATCCGGACGCGAGGATCATCGAGGCCGCTTCACCGGTGACGGTTGAGGATGAGTCGTTGATCCGCGGCAAGAGGGTCCTTGTGGTTGAGGATGGGCCGACACTTACCCACGGTGGGATGTCGTACGGGGCAGGGGTCATAGCCGCGCAGAAATTCGGCGCGAGCGAATTGGTCGATCCGAGGAAATGGGCGGTCGATTCAATCTCGGAGACGTTCAGGAAGTACCCAAAAACGGGGACCCTCCTTCCTGCGATGGGATACGGCGACAAACAGGTCAGAGATTTGGAGGCGACGATAAACCGTGTCGAGTGCGATTCTGTAGTCATCGGCACACCGATCGACCTAAGGCGCGTCGTGAAGATAAAGAAGCCTTCTGTTCGAGTGCGATACGATCTCGCGGAAATAACGAAGCCGGATCTCAAAGAAACCTTGGAAGGTTTTCTGGCAGAACATAAATTGTCATGAATTCAACCAATGGAAAAGAGGATCGACCGCTGAGGCGCGAGGCGGCGCGGAACGATTTTCGCCGTTACCGATGATGACGCTCAGCCGCAGAAATTTCCTCCTTCCCGTTTTCTAAGCATCTTATGTTCCAAAGGAGATAAGTGAATGAAGAGAGATTTTCTGAGTATAGTCGATTGGACGCCTGCCGAGCTTAAGAAACTGCTGAATCTTTCCGCCGATATGAAGGCGCATCCGAAGAAGTACAGGGAATCCATCAAAGGCAAATCAGTAGCCCTCATTTTCGAGAAGCAGTCTTTGCGGACTCACGTGACATTCGATGTCGGCATTTATCAGCTTGGCGGCCATTCCGTCTATCTCACCCAAACCGATATCAACCTTGGCAAGCGCGAAAGCATACATGATGTTTCGAAGAACCTGGAACGCTGGATGGACGCCGTCGTCGTGCGTACCTATGCCCATCAGTCATGCGTGGATATGGGGCGCTTCATGAAGATTCCAGTGGTGAACGCCCTCACGGATTACGAGCATCCATGCCAGGCGATAGGCGATTTCCTGACGGCCACCGAGCACCTGGGAAAGCTGAAGAAGAAGAAATTCGTCTTCATTGGCGACGGGAACAACGTGTGCAACTCGCTGATGCTGATGTCCGCAAAAGTAGGGATGAACTTCGCCGTTGCGACTCCGGAGGGTTATGAACCGCCCAAAGAGATAGTCGATTTGTCAAAGAAAGAGGGAAAGAAGAGCGGCGCGGTGATTGAAGTGCTGCATGATCCAACCAAAGCTGCCCGGAACGCGGACGTCGTCTATACCGACGTGTGGGTAAGCATGGGCCAAGAGGACGAGAAAGAGAAAAGAATGAAGGACTTCGAAGGCTACCAGGTGAACAAGGAACTGATGAAGCTGGCGAAGAAGTCGGCAATCTTCATGCATTGTCTCCCCGCACACCGCGGCATTGAAGTGACAGACGATGTGATGGACTCGAAGCAGTCGGTTGTTTGGGACGAGGCTGAAAACAGGTTACACTCACAAAAGGCGATCATCTATACTCTAATAAAGGGGTGATTATGTGAACGACGCAGTTCTGGTGGCTGTAGGCGGGAATTCGCTGATCCGGGCAGGTCAGCGGGGAACGGTACGCGAGCAGGCGGTGAACGCCCGCGCTACCGCGTCGCATATTGCGGATCTTGCGGCACTGGGCTTTGGCCTGGTGATCACGCATGGGAATGGTCCTCAGGTCGGGGCGCAGCTTCTTCGCTCCGAAGCAGGCGCTTCGCAAACCTACATGCAGCCGTTGGATGTTTGCGTGGCGGCGACACAGGGCGAGCTCGGATATGTCCTGCAGAACGCGCTTCGCTCTGAGCTTCGCGAGAGGGGGATCACAGCTCCTGTCGCGACCATCGTCACTCAGGTGAGGGTCGAGATCCGTGACCCTGCTTTTCGCGAGCCGACAAAGCCGGTCGGACCTTTTTATCACAAGGATGAAGCTGAAAGACGGCATGACGAGCTCGGATGGCACGTGGTTGAAGACGCGGCCCGAGGTTACCGAAGGGTTGTGCCTTCTCCGAGGCCGGTAGAAATTGTCGAGATAGACGCGATACGCAGGTGCATCCAGGATGGGATCATAGTAATAGCCGTCGGCGGAGGCGGCATACCGGTGGTTTCCGAAGACGGCGCGACGAAGGGAGTCGAGGCGGTAATTGACAAGGACTTAAGTTCCGCACTTCTCGCCAGCGAGCTTGGAATTAAGATGATGGTTATTTCGACGGATGTCGATTACGTCTATGTGAATTTCAGGAAGAGCGGGGAGCGTTCACTTAGGCTGCTGACAATGGAGGAAGCAGCCGCATATCTTGAAGACGGTCAATTTGCCGCGGGGAGCATGCGTCCGAAAATATCTTCCGCCGTCGAATTCCTGAGCCACGGCGGGGAAGAGGTCGTTATAACGAGCCCGTCTCATCTGGCCGATGCGGTGAGAGGGGATTTCGGTACTCACATTAGAAAGGGGGACTGAGATGATCTTGCAACATGTCGTGGAATCACAACAGTTCACGGTACCGATGCTTGTCGAGCTTTTCAACCTTGCCGATGGCATGGAGCGCATTGTTAACCGCGGCGGTACCGGCGACTACAGCAACAGGATATTGGCCTCTCTCTTTTACGAACATTCAACACGAACCAGGTTCTCGTTCGAATCCGCTATGCTGAGGCTCGGCGGGAAGATCCTGGCGACTGAAGATGCGAACCAGTTTTCTTCGTCGACGCACGGCGAGACGCTCGAAGACACTGTGCGCGTCGTGGCGAACTTTTCCGACATTATCGTCATAAGACATAATGAGGTTGGCGGCGCCTCGAGAGCCGCCGCGGTCTCATCGGTGCCCGTGATCAACGCGGGAGATGGTAAAGGAGGCGAGCACCCCACTCAGGCGCTTCTCGATTTGTACACGATTCATAGGGAGATCAAGACTATCGATGGCGTTAAGATCGCGATGGTGGGAAACCTCGCCGATGGTCGTACAGTCAGGTCACTTGCGTATCTTCTCGGAAAGTTTGAGCGGGTTAAATTGTATTTCATAGCGCCGAAAGCCCTCCGGATGAAGCAGGATATCACCGAATACCTGCAGCAGTATAACGTGTGGTTTACAGAAGAGGAAGATCTGAAGAAGATCGTAAACGAGGTCGATGTCGTCTACATGACGCGCCTGGAACCGGATCAGAGGGTTGGGGTGGAGCCCCGGCACTTCTATATAGATGAGTTTATAATGAAATACCTTCCTCACAAGTCGATCGTAATGCACCCTCTACCTAGATCTAACGAAATTTCGCCCTCGGTCGACAAGGATCCCCGCGCAGCCTACTTCCGCCAGACACGGAACGGAATCCTTGTCAGGATGGCGCTCCTCGCATCAATGCTGGACAGATAGTCGACACGCTAAAGTTGGCAGAGATAATGCGGGACCATTTCCTTGAAAAGGTTTAAGTACCTTGGTAATTTGTCGAGTAAACGAAAAAGTGCCAAGATTTGGGAGTCTAATTGATACTTACTCTTTGTAAATCCAAAATTCATAGGGCTCGCGTGACACAAGCCGAGCTCTATTATGAGGGGAGCCTGACAGTAGACACAGATCTCCTCCGCGCATCAAGGATTTTGCCTTATGAAAAGGTTCAGGTAGTTAACGTCAATAATGGTGAGAGATTTGAGACATATATAATTCCCGGAAAGGCAGGCTCCGGGGTTATTTGTCTTAACGGCCCCGCGGCCCGGCTCGGTACGGTCGGGGATGAGGTGATCATAATCGCGTATGCGGAGTTTGAGGAATCGGAAGCCGCAGGCTATCAGCCGACCGTTGTCCTGGTTGACCAAAAGAACAAAATCAGGCAGGTCATAAGCGGACATCTTGAAGAGGAGAAAAAGACAGGATAGGGATATGAAGACAAGACCGTTCACAGTTGTAATCATGGCCGCGGGCCAAGGGAAAAGGATGCTGAATCCTGATATGCCGAAGGTGATGTATGAGGTTAATGGTAAGCCGTTGGTCGACCATGTCGTAGACTTGTCGCTGCAGATTGGCAGTCCATCGGCGGTAGTCATCGTCGGATTCAGACGCGAAATTGTCATGCAACATCTGAAAGACAAATACGACGGCAGGGTGACCTTTGCGATTCAGGCTGAACAACTTGGAACGGGACATGCGGTTATGCAAACCGAGGAAATTCTGAAGGATTTCGATGGCGATGTGCTGGTATTGTCGGGTGATGTCCCTCTCCTTACGGAGAAAACCATGCAGAATCTGCTGGATTCGCATTACGCAACCAACGCCGCGATGACTGTCCTAACGGCCGAAGTGGATGATCCTACTGGCTATGGGAGGGTTATCAGGACGCGGGAAGGGGCTGTCGACAGGATCGTTGAGCATCGTGATGCCTCGCCGGCGGAAAGGGAGGTCAAGGAAATCAATTCGGGTATTTACGTCTTCAAGCGGAAGGAGCTTTTCGACGCCCTCAGGCATGTAACGCCTGAGAATTCCCAGCACGAATATTACCTGACAGACGTGTTCGGGTATTTCGTCCATCGTGGGATGAGGGTAAGCGCGGTTTTGGCAGAACATTTCGACGAAATAAGGGGCATTAACACCGTAGAACAGCTAAAAGAGGCGGAAAACGCCTTAATTTCCAATACTAGAGTCTTCGGGAGAAAATCATGAGTACCATGCTGGATCAGAAAAAGATGATCGAAGCTCTTAGGTACAAGACTTCGAAAATGCTTCCAAAGGACAGGTACGATTACGATATGTACGTGAAGCGCGATAAGGACGACGAGGACCTCGACTCGATTTCGCTCAAACGGCTTCACGAGATCTTCGAGAAGTACGCCGACAATAAGGCCAAGTAGCAGGAGCGGGGAGTCGTACCGGGCATGCCGGCAAGCCGATGCGGGTACCGACTTGTAAGCGATCAGCCCACCAATCATACCGCGATATCGACGGTCAAAAAAAATCTTGTCGCGGTGACCAGCGTTTTTGTTTAATTTTTCCACACTCATGTGACATTTGACAAGTTCCGCCAAAAAAATGTTTGGCGAAGTCAGAGCATTGGCCTAAAATGTAGGTGGCAGTTCTCCTATTAGGGGAACAGGGAGGGCAAACCCAATGTTCAGAAGTATGGAGTGCCCACTCCTGTGCCGTGGCGATGCCCCCTTAAAGATGGGGGCCATGCCTGTCCGAAGAGACCCTTCGGAAGGCAAGCGTTGAGTATGTTGAACAAACTTCGGAGAGATGATGAAACGACCAATTGATCGCGGTCTGATCTTACGGTTGGTCGCCGTACTCGTTCTGGGGTTGGCTATTCTCATCACAGGTGAATCCGACGCTGCCCGCTATTCCTACGACAGTACGGTGATACCCGAGAATTCTATTCCCGAATTGGACCGTCAGACATACATTTTTCTGACAGAATACGGAAAAGATGTCAAGGAGATGAGTAAGAAGTATGGAGTCGACTGGCGTCTCGTACTTGCAGTCCTAAGGCAGGAATCGGCTTTTGACCCTAGTGCAGTGTCGTACATGGGGGCACAGGGCTTCATGCAGATTATGCCTTCCACCGGACTTCATCTCGCACTGACCCACAATATTGAAGACCTTTCAAATCCCACCATGAATATACAGCTGGGCATCATTCACCTGAGAGATTTGATGAGGAGTTTTCCTCAGGCGAATGGCAAGAACAGGATCGAGCTCGCCATCGCAGCCTACAACTGTGGCCTCTCACGCGTGGAGGACGCACAGTCGATAGCGGAATTCCTGGGGGACGACCCCAATTCCTGGCCCGCCGTGAAATCGGCCTTGCCGCTACTTTCTTCGAGATATGCCCCCCTTCAAAGACATATCTGGCGGTCGGGCAGACCTAATTCTGGCTATTTCGGGGATTACGGCCAGACGCTGACATACGTTGGCAATGTGATGCATTACTACACGCTCTATCAGAACGTGCTGCCCCGTAGCGCCGGACAATTCTAGACGAGTAGCATATCAACACGCCTAACTAAGTAAATGAAGATTGACACGAAGCCGCCCCACCGGGGCGGTTCTCGTTTAAGGCCATCGGAAAGAATATAGAATTGATACTGATTCCTTAGCTTTTTACTTTAGTGACAAAAATGCCGAATCTGAATGATGAAAATTAACCAGCCTGTCTTCAGGCGGCACCTAGGCCAAGGCCGGGTAGCTGCCTTTTTTTGTGTAATTCTGATCATAGCTTCCCCATCCGTCGTCCAAGCGCACCCTCCAAGCTGGGACGTGAGCATCTTCCGGAGTGTGAATGACGCTCGCTCTCCATTCCTTACTACGACACTTGGCGCAAGCGACAACCTCGTCCTCCCAATTGCGATCGGAGCGCCGTTAGTCTTTGCCGGAGTGGGACTCGCTCAGAATAACGCTTACACATTCGACACCGGCGCTATTATTGGTGTCACGGACGTGCTGGCTTACGTGCTGTATTATCCTATAAAAAACTACATAGTTAAAAGGCCGAGGCCATATGTCGCCCTGACGGGGGTTCATACCGGCCATCTAGATAGCGCCGACAAGTACTCAATGCCTTCAGGTCACACCACTGCAGCTTTCGCGCTTGCCACCGCGCTGACGCTTAGGTACCCAAAGCCGTATGTCTATATACCGGCCTACGCTTGGGCTGCGGTCGTTGGTTATGGGCGCATGTACTGGGGGCTTCACTACCCGAGCGACGTCCTCGCGGGAGCTTTGTTAGGTACCGCTTCCGCTTTTGCTATTCATATGATCGCTCCTCAAATATCCAAACTCCGCGAGCAGATTCTTGGCCGCGACATAGGAATCCAGCTGGCAGCCGCGCCCACGGCCCTCAGTCTTAGAGTAACCTTTTGAGAAAATGCCTCCCTCCGGCCCGAAAAGGGTAAACCTTCTGTTGGGGTACCTCCTTATCTGCCTGATCTGGGGGACCACGTGGCTTGCCATCAAGATATCTATGAACACTCTCCCTCCTTTTTTCAGTGCCGGAGTGCGGTTCTCAATCGCCTCGCTCCTCATACTGGTGGTGCTCAAATACAGGAGGTATAAGTACAGGTTCGACTTGAGGGAAACAATATTCCTTCTCCTGGTTGGCCTGGCCTCGTTCAGCGTTCCGTACGGACTGGTCTACTGGGCCGAAGAGCGAATTACTTCCGGTCTGACGGCCGTCACGTTTGCCGTAATGCCATTCTTCGCAGCGTTGCTTTCCAGGTTTTTCCTTAAGGACGAAGATCTTACCTTCTGGAAAATATTCGGAATCATGATAGGTTTTGCAGGGTTGGTTTTAATATTCGGCGGCGATCTTAGAATCGGATCGATGAGCGCTGCATTCGGGATACTCGCCGTCGTCTTGAGCGCATTCTTTAACGCCGTCGTAGCGGTCGGAGTGAAGAAATACGGCTATCACATCGACCCTGTCTTCATCAATCTTATTCCAATGGCCATCGGAGCTGTAACGCTCCTGGGGACGAGCTTCTTCATAGAGGACTGGGGTGCGATAAAATTCAATGTTCCAAATTTAATCGCGATATTTTATCTAGCAGCATTCGGATCTGTGCTCGCGTTTGTCATTTACTTCTATCTTCTGAAGCACATAAGTGTCGTTTCCCTCTCGATGACCTCGTTCATAACGCCTCTTCTTGCCATCGCTTCCGGCGCGCTGGTTCTCGGTGAAAAGTTTCCCCCAGGCACGCTGGTCGGTTCGGCATTGATATTGGCTGGTGTATTATTGATGACTCTGTATGGCGAGCGCCGTTCAGGTGGCACGCGGGCGGCGCCCGTGGAGGAGGATTAAAGTGAGAAGCTTCAGCCCCTTTCCGGCGCTTCTTCTTACCTGTTCCGTTGCCTTCGCCGGTGCAGTGCAATCGAGAGCCAACGTCACCCTTCACTATCCCGATGCGACGGAGGTCTCATCCGCAAGCGGAGTGGCTCTCCATGCCTACAATGTGGTCAACTACAATTTGTACATGGATTGGTACGCCGCGTTGTCGGGCGAGAACCATGGATTCAATGGGAGAATGAAAGTATCATTCGTGCCATCTTTGTCGGACCCGCTCGATTCAATTCGGCTTGATAGCAATCCTGCGTATCTCCATATCGATTCCGTATTCTCTGGAGGGGCACGCCTTGCAACATCCCTCTCCGGCGAGAAACTGACGGTTTATCTTTCGGCTCCTCTCAGCGGGACAGACACTGGAACTGTCGAGGTCTATTATCACGAGACCGATCCCGGCATAGCGCCTGCTCAAGATTCGCTGCAAAGAGGCTTCTATCTCTATTACGCGGGGGAACAAACGGTTGGAATGAACAGCATGAACGTCCCCGCAACCATTGCCTACACGATGAGCGAGCCCAGCGACGCCCGTGACTGGATGCCTTGCTACGACGAGCCTTCTGACAAGGCCTTATGCGAAATTTCTGTGCGAGTCCCGGATGGTTTCACCGCAGCATCGAACGGTCTCCGGGTAAGCAAAATCAATAATAACGACGGGAGCACCACTTTCAGTTGGAAAGAGAACTATCCGGTATCGACTTACCTGATGTGTGCGACCGCTGGGCAATACGCTCTCATTCAGAAGAATGCTGACGTAGACGGGAAATCGATCCCCGTGCAATACTATGTTTATCCTCAGGATTCATTGCAGGCCGTGGAAGGATCGGGCTGCAATATCGACACGGTTATTTCGATGATGAAGTTCTATTCTTCAATTTACGGCCCGTATCCTTTTGAAAAGTACGGGATGACCGGCGTGGAGCCGTTTCAATACGGCGGCATGGAGCATCAGACGATCACCACTCTGAATAGGGCGGACGAGTTTAACAGGCGCGACGTCGCGCATGAGTTGGCACACCAATGGTGGGGAGACATGGTTACGCTTGGGACTTGGAAAGATATCTGGCTCAACGAGGGATTCGCAACTTACTCGGAAGCCATGCAGCTCCAGCACGACAGCCAAACAGCCTTCCAGAGCGAAATGGATTTCTACGCAAGTCAGTTCTTCATCGAAGACAGTACCCAGCTTCGATACGCTATTTACGCCCCGCCTGCCGGCTATATTTTCGGCCTTGCAGAATATTACAAGGCAGCTTGGGTACTCAACATGCTTCGGAACCTTGTTGGAGACTCCACATATTTCAGCATAATGAGGAGATATCGGGCCGACTACGAATATGGGAATGCTGTGACATCAGATTTCATCGACGTCGTAGATACCGTTACTAATTCCAATATGAGTTGGTTCTTCAACGAATGGATTTATGAGGGTGGTTATCCGGTCTACACGAAGTCATTCACTCAGGCCGGCGATTCGCTCGCGCTTACTATTAATCAGGACCAGACGAACGCGCCGATATTCAGGATGCCGATGGAAGTGGATGTATGGTCTGGAGGGAAGATGACGCTGGAAACCGTGCTTGACTCGCTTCAATCGCAGACATTCAAGATATATATCCCTGCCAAGGTGGATTCCGTGACACTCGATCCGAATAACGAAATACTCGCGCGCTACCCTGGGCAGAACCTGACGGCCATCGACCAGACAACTACGAGTCCGACGACCTACGCGCTTCTTCAGAATTATCCGAATCCATTTAACGACCGGACGGAAGTTGTTTACAAGCTTCCGAAATCAGGCATGGTATCGCTTGAACTATTTGATATTCTTGGACAGCGGATCGAGACTCTTGTGCACGGCTACCAAACATCGGGGACACACACCGTTGCCGTCAGTGGAGCCGCACTTGCGAGCGGAGTATATCTTTGCAGGCTCATCGCCCCCGGGAGCCGCCTGACGACTAAACTGGTATTGGAGAAGTAAATTATTGAGAATTTTTAAGACCTGCTGGAGAGTGCCGGTTGTACTTTCGCTGATGTGCAACCTGGCCTTTGGTTGGGGGAGAACCGGGCATCAGATTATAAATAGTAATTTTGAAGCCTATCTTCCTCCGTCATTACATCTAATCGCCGACAAATATTCATACTATGTCGCCCACGCTTCTGACGCCGACTACCGCAAAAGTTCGGATCCGTCCGAAAGTCCGAAGCATTTCATCGACATCGACTATTATCCGGAATTCAGCCAGGGGTTGCTCTCTCACAACTACGACTCGCTGTGCGCCAAGTATGGGGCGAGCACGGTTTTGGAGAAGGGGACGTTGCCTTGGGCGATAAGCTCGGCCTACAACATGCTTACGGTATATATGGAAAACCATGACTGGGACGAGGCAGACCGCGTAATAGCAGACCTCGGGCACTATATTGGCGACGCTTATCAGCCGCTCCATTGCACAGAGAACTATGACGGCACAATGACGGGCAACAGGGGAATCCATTCCCGCTTCGAAAGCGGACTTCTCGACAGTTATCAGGGAAGCGTCGTAATGAAAGAGGGTACGGCGGAAAAGCTGGACGCATCGGCGCTGGAGTTCGCGTTCCGGGTGATTGCTGAATCCAATTCGAGGGTCGGCGCGATTATGAGCGCGGATAGTTACGCAAAGGGAGTAGATCCATCGTTTGGCTCGGCTTACTATTCTGCGATGTGGTCCATGCTGGACACACTTATGAACGCTCAACTCAACGCCGCGTCGAAAGCTCTCGCTTCGCTTGTTTACTCCGCCTGGCTTGATGCAGGCTCGCCTTCGTTGACAGGGATCGCCACTCCGACGGTTCCTTCCGGTTATCTCATCTCGGATCTGTATCCAAATCCGTTCAACCCTGCGACAAATTTAAACATAACAGCACCTATGGGTTCTCGAAAATCATCAGCGGTGCTTTCGATTTATTCGTCGGACGGCAGGCTTGTGCGAAGAGAAGACCTCGCGCTCGCGCCCGGTGCAAACAGACTCCATCTGGATTTTTCTCGTTATGCATCAGGGATGTATATCTTAGTGCTCGGCATGGATGGTTCGGGAATCCGACATCTCTACGCCCTAAAAGCTGTCTACCTGAAATAGTTTGGTCGAAGAACGAATATCTTTGTGCCGATTTGACTTTTCTTAGTTCACCTGATAGCTTTAGCACTTGTATAACGAGCGAAAATGAAACAAGAATACATAAACGTACCAAAAGACTCCGAAGGAATCGATTTAAAGAAAGTTAAGGTGGTTGTGATAACCACCGTAATGCTGTCGTTTATTTCCTACTGGCGGGCATCTGCAGTTGTAGTTTCGGATCTCGGCTCCAGCGCCTTCTATGCTCTCGGCATCGCCGAGAAAGCGGTCGGCCCTTCCGCTCCGTGGTTCATCCTTTTCATAATGCTCTTTGCGTACGGCATACGCGCGGTCTACATTGAATCTTCCAGCATGTTCGTCCGAGGGGGGAGCTACCGTGTAGTTAAGAAAACTCTCGGGAGCGGCTTTGCGAAGGTTGCGGTTTCCGCTTTGGTTTTTGACTATTTACTGACGGCGCCGATAAGCGCGGTCTCGGCCGGACAGTATTTTGAGGGGCTGCTGAATTCAATACTGCACTCGGCCGGGATGAATTACCAACTCCCCGGGAACGTCATTGCTGTAGGCGCGGCGGTCCTGATCGAGCTCTATTTCTGGCGGAACAACATAATTGGGATTGAGGAATCTAGTGAGAAAGCGCTCAGGATATTTCAAATAACTACGGTCCTCGCCGTTGTCCTCTTCGTTTGGTCGCTCATCTCGGTTTTCGTTAAGGGTGCAAAGTTGCCTCCGTTCACAGTCAATCTCGATCCCACATCTCTGGGATGGCTTAGCGGTGTCAACTGGGTGAAAACAATTGGCGTTGTTGGAGTTATAATAGGGATGGGGCACTCTGTTTTGGCGGTGAGCGGCGAAGAGACTCTTGCGCAGGTTTACAGGGAAATCGAATCGCCCAAGCTCAAGAATCTCAAGAGAACCGCATTCATAATGTTCGTGTTCAGCCTGATATTTACAGGTTTGAACTCTCTTTTCGGAGCAATGCTGATACCTCAGAGCGAGCTCATCGGAAAGTACAATGACAATGCGTTGAGCGGACAGGCAATGAACCTTGTAGGACCGCATGCCGCGCTGCTAGGCCTTCAAGTCTTCGTGGTGATAGTGGGATTTCTCATACTCGCGGGCGCCGTCAATACTTCTATAATCGGCGCGAACAGTGTGTTGAACCGTGTGGCCGAGGACGGCGTTCTCCATGAATGGTTCAGGAAGCCGCACAAAAGGTATGGTACTTCATTCAGGATCATCAACCTTCTCGCGATAATACAGCTGGTGATGATAATCGGGAGCCGGGGAAACGTATTCCTGCTCGGTGAGGCTTACGCGTTCGGCGTAGTCTGGACATTCATCATGACGAGTTTCTCCATCCTTGTGCTCAGATACAAAGACAAATCGCCGAGGGAATGGAAAGTCCCACCTAATATCGTCATCGGCAAATTTGAGCTGCCCATTGGTCTCGTTTTCGTTTTCATCATCCTTTTTGCTTTAGGCTTCAGCAACTTGTTCACTAAACCGATCGCTACCGAGGGCGGCGTCAGTTTCACGATCGTCCTGACCCTTCTCTTCTTCTTCTCCGAAAGGGCGAATAAAAGAAAATACGAGCAGCAGGCGACAGACCTGGAGAAGTTTAATGTCTTTGCGCAGGATAGTCTGACTGCCGAGGCGATAGGCTGCCATCATCAGCACAGAAAACTGGTTGCGGTTAGGGCCCCGAACCGTCTCCATCATCTTCAGAGGTGTTTGGAGGAAAACGATCCGGACGATGTCGACATTGTCGTAATGACCGCGAAGATCATACCCGGACAGAGCGTAGCTGTCAGACAATCGATAGATCTCCCTGAGGAGGAAGTCTTCAGCGAGGTCATCAAGTTGGCCGAGAAGCAGGGGAAGACGATCCTTCCGATAGTCGTTCCCACGAACAATGCCGCGTACGCGATCGCGCATACGACAGTTCAACTGGGGGCCGAAGAAGTCTTCATGGGGTCGTCGGAACGATATCCCGCGGAATATCAGATGCAGCAATTTGCGTTATACTGGGGAATGGTTGAAGCGGACGAGAATCATCATGTCGCTGTCAGGACAGTTGGACCGAATGGAGAGATAAGATTCGAGTTGTGAGCGAGAACGTTTGTCTGCCGGGCGACAATCTGGATTCGCGGCGACTTCCCGACAATTCTTGAAAGTTCCCCGCGTTCTTCGGACGGAGTCCGCGAATAACAGGTGGAGCTTTGAGTGAATTTTCTCCGCGCGCGTGGTGGGCCTTTTGAAACTATTGTTCTCAGGATGTCCCCCTGTTTAAGTCTTAGTGCCGCACAGAGGCCTTTTGCTAAGTGAACATCTGGTATTGTACTGCCATGGGAGCGCCCGTGGGACGCGAACGAAAGGCCGGTTATCAAAAGAGGATCTCTTAGGTTTTTAAATTCAAAGTGTGCCTCCACCTGGAATTAAACTGGTTTGCTTTTTGTTCTATCTTTTGTAATATTTGCAACGGTGCAATCATCAAGTTGAAGAGTAACGACCGGCTGTGCCCACACGGCCGCGGTGAGATAATCAATCACAGTTAGCTAAGAAGAAATTGCAATCGTGAAGAGTGTCGCATTTATAGGGACCGGGCTAATGGGAAAACCTATGGCCATGAATATACTCAAGAAAGGGCTCCCACTAATAGTTTACAACCGTACGTCCGCGAAAACGGAAGAGCTTGCGAAAGCGGGCGCTCGTGTGGCGCGTACTCCCCGCGAAGCGGCTGAAGGAGCAGATGTCGTCGTCACGATGGTTTCGAACATAGAAGCGGTGGAAGCTATGCTTATAGGCGACGACGGAATACTCCGTGGTCTGAAACGGGGGAAGGTGCTGATCGATATGAGCACCATAACTCCAGACTCTTCCAGAAGATTCGCGTCGATGGTCGAAGAAACCGGCGCTAAGATGCTAGACGCGCCTGTCTCCGGAAGCACAAACGTCGCGGAGAAGGGTGATCTTACCATCATGGTAGGCGGTGATCCGCGCATTCTCGATGAAGTTAGGGAAATCTTCCAGGCGATGGGAAAGTTTATATTCCACATCGGCGACAATGGTTCGGCGGTCGCTATCAAGCTTGTCGTCAACCACTTCGTTGCAGGAATGACCGCTCTTCTCGCGGAAGGGCTCATCCTCTCAGAAAAGCTTGGCATCGACCCGAGCATATTTTCGAACGTATTGAACTCGAGCGCGGTTAAGTCACCAATGTACGATATGAAGACCCCAAAGATGGTGAGCCAGGATTTCTCGGCGCAGTTCCCATTGAAACTTATCGTCAAAGATCTCGATTATATAACCCGAACCGCCGAGAAGGTCGGAGCCCCCATGCCTACC
>JAJYOS010000047.1 GCA_021796055.1 Bacteroidota bacterium | reverse complement strand
CTTGAGCTCGCACAGCTTAAGCAGCTCAGGCAACTCATCTGTCCGCAGGACAATCAGACCGATTTTATTTCGTACAGACTGGCAGCGTGACCTTCTATGATTTTACACAGAGATTGGGACTTGACCGCCTCTGAAAGCTCAGGTGCATTTGAATATTAATCTGAATATAAGCAGTCAACCAGTCTGGGGGCCGGTGGGCTATAACGATGTCCAATATTACTATCTACCTGATATTGATGTTTACTATTATGTACCGCGGCACCAGTTTATCTACCAGGAAAGAGGGCGTTGGATAACTTCATCGTACTTACCTCCCCGTTATCGGAATTATAATTTATACAGCGGTTATAAGGTTGTGATTAATCAAGATAAGCCGTGTCTGCATGATAAGACTTATAGGGAGAAATACAGCTCTTACAAAAATCGTCACGATCAGCAGCCAATCCGTGATAGCAGGGATCCCAAATATTTTATGATTAAGAATCATCCTGAGCATAATAAGTGGATCAAGCAGCAAAGGCACGATAATGGTCAGAGCAAGGAGCAAGGCAAGCGCGACAAACATGATAACAAGGATAAGCAGCCGAAACATGGCAACCAGGGCAATCAAGATCAGCATGGGAATCATGAGAAACAAAATTGAGGCGATTAGGCCTTATAGCTTCATAAAACAAAAAAATGTACATGCTTATCGGGTTTGCTCATGAGTCATGAATCTGGGAGATATATCAGAGATTTGTTCCTTTGGATGATAGCGTATGCTTCGTCCTCAATTCTAATGCCTTCAATAAATCCGCCTCCAATTGCCCGACAAATACCTTGTTTAATTAAACCCGGCCACCATTCGTCATATTCTTTTTCGCGGTCTTTGAAGATTATTGTTTTTCTTGGTTCTTTATCCTTGGGAAAGAAAAGCCTGATTTTATCCTTCTCTTCTTTGGATAGTTCTTTAAGGGTCTGCGTTAGTTCTTTTGTCGATATTTTTGCTTGTTTCTTCACTGCTGAATCTGATACAGTTCCAGGATGGTGGAGGGCTTGAAGCAATGCTATCAGGAGTAGGCATAGGGCTATTATCAATAGTGCTTTATAACTTAGCCATGATTCGAGTTTCTCGTAGTTTATCAATGGTGGAAGACCTATCAATAATGCTACTATCAAGCTTACGAGCAGTTGTTTTATTAGCGATTCTGGAAATAGTTTTTCATATTGCATTTGGTCTCCCAATTCACTTAGGTACTACATTATGACAGTGCCAAAATTTCCTGAGTCATTATTCGAGTTCACAAAGCGTTTCTCGACCCAAGAAGCTTGCTTTGAATACCTCAAGAGTATTCGATTTCCTCATGGTGTGTATGATATACGAGATAGGAAAACAAAACCTTTAAGTTTCATTTCTACACGTAATTTATGGGTTTTCCCCGGTGGATACCAGCAAAGCATAACTGTCGGGACAATCATGGAACAAACGCACATGGAGCTGACATATTGGTTTCTTGCAGCGTACCTGATGGCAACTCTAACTCCTGGAATTTCTGCCCGGCAATTTGCAAGGCAAACCGGATTATCGTATGAAACGGCATACATGCTCTTAATGAAACTTCGGGCCGGACTCATAAACCCCTTCAGATCAAAGCTAAAAGGCGTTATTGAGATTGATGAAACGTATATCGGCGTTAAAGAAGAAGGAAAACGTGGCAGAGGCGCAGGTGGTAAAGCCCTTGTTGTGGGAGCCGTTGAAGTCATAGACACATCAAAGAAGAAAATCGGCGGTCGGATCCGAATGAGAAAAATTGCTTCTTCATCCAGTGAAATCTTACTGAGGTTCATTCAGGACAACATTGAGAGCGGTTCCACAATAGTAACCGATGGATGGCAGAGCTATAATATAGCCGAAGCATACGGATATGAACACGAGATCATCGAGGGGGAATCTTCAATCGAAGTAACCAAGAATTTAATCCACATTCACAGGGCTTTTTCTAATCTCAAGACATGGATCAACGGGACACATCACGGAGTATCTCCGAAACATTTACAGGCATACTTGAATGAGTATGTCTTTAGATACAACCGGCGACGTGTACCCTTTGAGGCGTTTAACGCAATCCTCGGAATCGGTACGGTTAGAGAAGCCCCAACGTATTATGAACTTTATCATGCAGGAGAAAAGAAAGGTTGGATTCATCCGAATCCTAAAAAATAATCATGGAACTCAAACGATGGCAAAAAATCATGGAACTTATCGCTTTTCTGGTTGTATTAACTCAGGTTATGATTGTTTTAGTTTTCCTAAAGGCACAACACCAAATTGATGCCCTAACTCAAGCAATCCAGCAATTAACGTCAAGAATGCGATGACTAAAATAGCCCAAGTTGTCCAATGTGGTTTCCGTGATTTTCTAATTTCAGTGATAATATCTTTTAGAAAGGGATTGGGGTTTGCACTCCATTGTCCGAACACTGGTAACATGATACAATCTAATGTAACCTACTCAGATGAGCAAACCCGATAAGCATGAAAATGTATTTGAAAGGGATTACCAATGGAGAATCTAAGCATCAAAGGAAACTGGGATGAACTTGCCGGTAAGCTGAAGCAAGACTTTGCCAATCTGACGGACGATGATTTGCTCTTGAAGGAGGGCAAAGAGGAAGAGCTTCTCGGAAGACTTCAGCAAAAGCCTGGAAAAACCAAGGAAGAGATACGTAAGCTGATTGAGAAGCTCTGACAGAGTTCTGTCAAAGTGTTTGACACTCAGCGCGTCCGCCAAACGTAAGCCTTGTTCTGACCAGAGGCCGCGCGACAAGGCATTAAAAATATCGGCCGGCGAGAAATGGAATTAAATATCACGCTGCATTTGTTCGCGGACAATAGTCCTTCTCAACCGATAGGACTAACTCTTCATTCATCCCACGGCCCGATTGATTTGTCTTGCGCCTTCCCTTAGCCTGTACTGTGTTCGGAAACATAGGATTGCGTAGCTGAGCGGTCGTCCTGCAAAACAAAGGATTAGAAACGACCTGATTGAGGCTCGAAAAAATTGAAGTGAAAATAAAAGGAGATATTGTCATGAAAAAGGGACTTCTATTTGGACTGGGTTTGAGTATGGCGGTGATCTTTGTAAAACCGGTTGCGGCACAGGACCGCGGATTTGGGATCGGAATAATGTTTGGAGCACCAACGGGGTTGAGCGCAAAACTCTGGACGTCGAAGGTAAACGCTTTTGATTTCGGTCTCGGTTTGCCTCTAGGCAGCGAGAACGGAGGCAGCCGATTCCATTTTCATATGGATTACCTCTGGCACTCGTTCAATGTGATAAATTCAACCGAAAGATTTCCAATCTATTACGGATTCGGCGGAAGGTACAACGGCGGCGGCAGCGGTTATGATGGCTCATTTGGCATAAGAGGCGTAATTGGTATAGCCTGGTTTCCACATTCGACTCCCATAGATGTGTTTGCCGAGCTAGCGCCAGTGCTTCAACTTACCTCATCTGTTGGCCTGGGGCTCGAGGGCGGTGTAGGAATAAGATACTTCTTTGAATGAAAAGTAATGATTGTGTGCGGCCTGATAAGGAAGGACCATACAATGCAACTGTCTGTTATAATACCGCTATCGCTTTTTGGCTTCGCTCGGTTCAACATCGCGGAAAATCCGGTTCAGACGTCGAGGCAAAGCTCTATTGCCAACATAATCGGTGCTGCGACTGAAGCCGTTCGGCTGATGCCGGGATGTTGCAACTATGAGATAGGACATTACTTTCATGAAACCGATATCCAATAAACCACTCATCGTCGCATCCGTGGTTTTAGTAGTCTATTTGCTGCTCTTCGGCGGCGAGTTGAGTGCGGGTATCTTGCTGTTCGGTTGGATACTCATCACGAGGAAGGCGCAGAATGCGCGGTGGGCATCCGCAAAACCGCGAATCCTGGCGTCGCCTATCAGCCGTGACATAATGAAGCGAATCTCACAGGGCGATTTGGAGCGCAGGTCGATGCGCCGCGGGTGTCAAACGCCAAGAAGGCTTGCCGGATGACCAGGAAACACAACAGGAACCTAGGTGATCTTCTTTGTGGTGGTCGCGCAGCGTATATGCAGATTCTTTGTTCCGGAGCGCCGCTTCTCATCAACGGCTTTGACCTGGAGATAAACTAATCGAGGTTATGACCATGCAAGACACAAATATCGAAACCCGACTTCATCCCGCCGATGCCGAGTTAAGCAGGCGAATTGTGGTACTGGAAGAACATCTGTTGGAAAAGGAAAAGACTGTGGAGGCGCTGCAGGATTCCGAGAAACGCTACCGGCGGCTCTTTGAATCAGCGAAAGACGGTATACTTATTCTCGATGCAGAAACCGGCAGGGTAGTTGACGTCAATCCTTTCCTGATGCAGTTGCTCGGATATTCATACCACGCAGTGATCGGAAAGTATATCTGGGAAATAGGCGTATTCAAAGACATTGCCGCATCCAAGGAAGCTTTCAAGGTACTGCAGGATAACGAGTACATCCGTTACGAGGATTTACCGCTGGAAGCGTTCGATAAACGGCCAATCGCCGTGGAGTTTGTCAGTAACGTTTGCCTCGTGGACCATAGGAAGGTAATCCAATGCAACATCCGTGACATCACCGCTCGCAATCGGGCCGAAGCCGAACACAAGCGTTTGATAGCGGCCGTAGAGCAGGTCGAGGACGCAATCGTCATGACCGATGCAAAAGGGATCATCCAGTTCGTGAACTCGGCCTTCGAGCGCACGACTGGCTACAGCCGGGAGGAGGCCGTCGGCCAGAATCCGCGTATCCTCAAAAGCGGTCAGCAGGACGAGTTGTTTTACAGTAATCTTTGGGATACTATCTCAGGCGGCAGAACCTGGGCGGGCCGTATGGTCAGTAAGCGCAAGGACGGGACTCTCTACACTGAGGAATCGATGGTTTCGCCGGTACGCGACGCGTCGGGCCAGATTGTAAACTATGTGAGCGTCAAACGGGATATCACCGAGAAACTCCGACTGGCTGCCCAGTCTCAGCAGGCTCGGAAGATGGAAGCCGTAGGGCTGCTGGCGGGCGGCGTGGCCCATGATTACAATAATATGCTCGGCGTAATCCTCGGCTATACGGAACTTGCAATGAAGAAGGTGGAGGCGGCCCAGCCTCTATATGCCGACCTCCGGCATATTTTTAATGCCGCGAAACGTTCCGCGGACATAACCCGGGAATTGCTGGCCTTCGCCCGCAAGGAGACAATCGCTCCTGTAGCGCTCGACCTGAACCGGAGCGTCGAAAGCATAGTCGAGATGCTCCGGCGACTCATCCGTGAGGACATTGATCTGGAATGGCTGCCGACGGTTGGCCCGTGTCCGATCATGATGGATCCCATCCAGGTTGAACAGATTCTGATGAATCTTTGCCTCAATGCGAGGGACGCAATCCCCGGCGTCGGCCAGATCACTATCGAAACGGGAAGCGCCATCTTTGACGAGGCTTACTGCGCTGATCATGCCGGGTTCGTGCCGGGAAAGTATGCGCTGCTTGCCGTCAGTGATAGCGGAGACGGTATGGACAAAGATACCCTCGGTCATATTTTCGATCCGTTCTTCACTACGAAAGAGTTGGGTCAGGGGACCGGCCTGGGGCTCTCTATGGTGTACGGCATCGTCAGTCAGAACAACGGATTCATTAACGTTTACAGCGAACAGGGAAAAGGAACAACCTTCAATATCTATCTGCCTTCGTGCTCGGACAAAGGAGTCCAGAGCCGAATGGAAAAGACAGCGGAAATTCCTTCAAGCTGCGGCGAGACTGTTCTGGTGGTGGAGGACGAACTGTCGCTTTTGATGATAGCCAAAATGATGCTGGAAAAAATGGGCTATCGGGTGCTGATTGCAGGCACACCGTCTGAGGCAATTGGTCTAGCCGAGAAACACGCGACCGAAATACAACTTCTTATTACCGACGTAGTCATGCCGGGAATGAACGGCCGGGACCTGGCGGAACGATTGCACTCTCTCTATCCGAATTTAAAGACTCTCTTCGCGTCGGGCTATACGGCCAACGTGATCGGCCACAGGGGTGTGCTGGACGAGGGCGTGAGCTTCATCCAGAAGCCATTCTCTATGAAGGACCTGGCCGTCAAAGTGCGAGAAGCCCTGAGAGACAAGTGAGCGTGCAGTGCTATCGGGAACAGCATACAACTATCAGACTCAAAGGAGGCTGGCTATAGATGAATAAGAAAAAGAACAGAAGGATAGCGGTCCTTTTCGTAGTGGTCGCAGCGCTTGTACTCCTTTTCGGTGGCCTGGCTCTCGGAAAGGTAGAGCCAGACGGCGGGCTGAATAGGAGTCAGTGAACGGGCGGCCCCGGTTTAATGTGGCTTACGGTCGTGCTTGCCGCCGGTCTTTGTGTGTTGTTGGACCAGATGCTTTTCAATAAGAAACCGTAATATAGCCGCGATGTACGAAAGTGCAGTCTAAAGAAGATGTAGGGACGCTATGTAGGCAATGACAAGGTACTCGCAGTACTTAGCCAGCTCCTGGCCGAACAGTTAACCGCCATCAACCAGTACAAGGTGCGTTCTTAAATGTGTGAGAATTGGGGCTACAAGAAGCTTCTCGCAGAGATCAGAAAACAGGCAATGGATGAAATGCAACTGGCGCAGATCGAGCATACTGAAAACGCGGCATCGCGATTCAAGGTTGTTTGAGGACTCGATTAAGAGTGTTCTCGCTGTGTCGTTCGAGACGTTATGACCGGATTACTAAATCCGCACTGATTTTGTGGAGGGAAATGCACGATGAATAACGCAAAGCTACTGAGCCCCTACAAAGAAAGGTCCCAGGGCGCTATTCTTCTCAGCGGCGGATATACACTTGAGCGCGCCGAAAGCGAACTGGAAGGCGGACTCGCGGCCCTGATCGCACTCGGCGGGTCATCTATTTGTAACCCCGACCTCGTCGAAAGATTCGTTAACGGCTGGCCGCTCTCAAAAGACCTTGACGCCGCTTCGTTTTATTCCCCGGGTAAAGAGGGATGTACCGACTATCCCGTATCGGATTGTCTACCGGAGAGAACCTCGGCAAACAGCCTGCGAAAGTCAGTTGAGTAACTGAAAAAGAGGTGTAGCATGGAAATACAAATACGCGAGGACGAACAAAACATTCTGCCGCCGGCTGATTGGGCGGGAGAAATCCGGAGACTGCAGGAAGAGCTGATGAACGAGCGTGACCGAAATCTCCGCACGCTCGCAGACTTCAACAATTATCGCCGTCGGAGGGAGCGTGACGGCCGCAAGTTTGCCGGGGAAGGCAAACGCGAAATCATACTTCCACTCCTCAGCATCATCGATGATTTGGAGAACGCAATGCGGTGGGCAGGCGGCGATGAGGGACCCTTTGTTCGGGGCGTGCGTATCATCCACCAGAAGCTTCTTGTTCTCCTGGATACGCACGGAGTCGTCGCTTTCGAGAGTTTCGGCACACCGTTCGACCATAATCTGCACGAAGCCGTGGCGATGGTGGAACGTGAAGACGTTGAACCCGGAACAGTTGTCGATGAGCTCCGCCGCGGCTATCTCTGGAACAACGAACTGCTGCGCACGGCGCAGGTGCGGGTCGCCGGATGAGAAATGTGCTGTACAATAGCGTCCGGAAGAATCTACGTAGCGGCAGTATAATCTTGAGGATTTGCAGTGTCGGGACACGTCTGCGCGTTCTTAGGGTGGAGAGTCTGCAGTGAAGCGTCCCATTTTTCTGGTATTCGGGAATTGGCGGCGGAAGTTCCCCCAAGAAACAGAAGAGCCAATTCGAAGTGAGCTTTTCAGCGTCGAGCGGCTCGAGCAGCATGCTGAGAGCCTTGCTGCCGCTCAACGCGTTACGGCGGAACCCGGAGCGGGTCGACCGTTGACAGTGCGCTTGAAAGATAACGGCCGGGTATTGGTCCACGCTTATCGAACCATCGCGAAGGCCATTAGCGAAGAACAAGTCATCATGCCCGCGGCGGAATGGTTGGTTGATAATTTTCACATTGTGGATGAGCAGATTCGCAGAATTCGTGACGACCTCCCGGAGGGCTACTATCGTCAGCTCCCCAAACTTGCGGAAGGCCCGCTCGAAGGTTATCCACGCGTGTTCGGGATAGCGTGGGCATTTGTCGCACACACGGACAGCCGGTTCGATTTGGAGGCACTGAGACGATTTGTGCGTGCTTACCAGCGAATCCAACCGCTAACTATCGGAGAACTTTGGGCGGTGGCGGTCACGCTAAGTATCGTACTCGTTGAGAATTTGCGCAGGTCGGCCCAGCGTATTGTTACTAGCCTCATTGAGCGTCAGGAGGCAAACAGCGTAGCCGACCGACTGCTCGGAGTGAGTATTACTGACGCCGAACCGCCTGATGTAGCGCTCCAGCGGTTTGCTGGAATGCGTGTGCCGACGGCATTCGCGGCACAACTCGTCCAACGATTGCGAGATCAGGATCCGGCAGTTACACCCGCGCTTCGCTGGTTGGATAAGCGTTTGGCAGCGCAGGGAACTACGTCTGAGAAGATCGTCATCGAAGAACATCAGTTCCAGGGCGCGATGAGCGTCACAGTCCGAAACGTTATCACGAGCATGCGTCTCATGTCTTCCATCGACTGGAAAAAGTTTTTCGAAAGCGTGAGTCTCGTCGATGAAGTCTTGCGGGCAAATAGCATTTTTGCGGCAATGGATTTCCGGACCCGGGACAGCTACCGTCACGCAATTGAAGAGCTCGCCAGAGGTTCACCGCACACTGAAATCGAAGTCGCCGAAAGCGCAAGCCAGCAGGCACAAGACGCTGTAGGCGATGAACAGAACGGTCGGAAGAAAGATCCAGGGTATTACCTTATCTCGAAGGGCCGTCTCTCCCTTGAAAAGCAATTGGAGTTTCGCATTCCTCTCAGATCTCGGTTTGATCGGGCTGTAGCAGGTGCAGGAATGCGGGGGTATCTCCTGACAATCGCATTCGTCAGCGGATTCATGCTTGTTTTGCCGCTGTTCGGCGTTGCGAAAGATGGTGTGACCGGATACGATCTATTGCTTCTCACGCTTCTTGCAGTCATCCCGTTATCGGATGTCGCCGTGGCGTTGGTGAATCGTTGGATTATGAGGCGGTTCGGCCCGAAGGCGCTACCGGGATTGGACCTTCAAGGCGGTGTGCCTTCGAGCCTGCGTACCATGATCGTCGTGCCAACTATCTTGACGACGCGTGAGGAGATTGAAGAACAGATCGAGCGTCTCGAAGTTCATTATCTGGCAAATCAGGATGGCGATCTGCGCTTTGCACTTCTTTCAGACTGGAGGGACTCGGCAACGGAGAGTGCGGAAGGGGACGACGTACTACTCAGCATTGCGGTTGAAGGTATTGCGCGCTTGAACAATCGGTACGAAACGGCGACGGTCACCGAGCGATTCTTTCTTCTTCATCGGAGACGATTGTGGAATGAGGGAGAAGGGAAATGGATGGGGTGGGAACGGAAACGCGGCAAATTGCACGAGTTGAATCGATTGCTGCGAGGTGCGACCGATACCAGCTTCCTAACCACCAGGGACCATCGGGCTCTTGCCTCCTCTCGCGTTCCATCCGGCGTTCATTATGTGATCACCCTTGATGCCGATACCCTGCTCCCGCGTAGAGCTGCAAGGCGTCTTGTGGGGAAAATGGCCCACCCGCTGAATCGACCGACCATTGATGCTCAAACCGGCCGCGTGATCGATGGATATGCAGTACTTCAGCCGCGAGTAACTCCAGCATTGCCGACAGGTCATGCAGGTTCGTTTTTCCAACGTATTTTCTCGGGGCCGGGTGGATTAGACCCATACGCCTTTGTCGTTTCCGACGTGTATCAGGATCTCTTCGGAGAAGGCTCCTATAGCGGAAAAGGGATCTACGATGTGGATCTATTCGAAGCCGCTCTTCAGGGGCGTGTTCCCGAAAACGCAATTCTGAGCCACGATCTGATCGAAGGAATTTTTGCCGGCTCTGGACTGGTTTCCGACATTGAGGTTATGGAGGAATTTCCTTCCCGATATGATGTTGCCGCGGCCCGACAACATCGATGGGCACGCGGCGACTGGCAATTGCTTCCGTGGATTCTTGGCCGTGGGGGCGACTCAAGCAGAGAGCCGCGTCATCGGAAGATCCCCTTGACGGGCCGCTGGAAGATGCTCGACAATCTTCGTCGATCACTGTCGGCGGCAGCCGCGTTTCTTGCATTGCTGGGAGGGTGGACACTTCCTGTCGTTTCTGCAGAGATATGGACTGGGTTCATTCTTGCGACAATAGCTTTGCCCCCGCTCCTGCCGTTTTTCGCGGGCATTATTCCACGGCGACGGGAGATTTCGAAACGAGGTCATATGCGTGCGGTGGGTAAGGACTTGCTCCTCTCTCTCTCTCAGATTGGCTTTCACATCGCCCTCCTTGCACACCAGGCATGGTTGATGGCTGACGCTATCGTTCGTACACTGTTCCGTCTCTTCGTCAGTCACCGACACAGGCTGGAATGGGTGACCGCCGCGCAGGCGAAGTTCGGCCTCCCTCTCAATATCCGTGGGTTCTACCGGCGGATGGCAGGCGGAGTAGCCCTTTCGATTGCTGCGGGAATAATCGTCGCCGTTGTGCCGCATCACTCATGGCTGACGGCGGCTCCATTCCTGGTTCTGTGGGTGCTATCACCAATTGTGGCACAGTGGACAAGCCGTCCGCAGGCTTTTGACGCCCCGAAGCCGATCTCCGATGTTGATGCACAACGGCTACGGCTGATCGCTCGCCGCACCTGGCGGTTTTTTGAGACGTTTGTTACCGAGAAGGATCACATGCTCCCCCCGGACAATTTTCAAGAAGGTCCGAAGCCGACGATCGCCCATCGGACTTCTCCGACAAACCTTGGATTGTACCTTTTGTCCACGGTCGCCGCGCATGATTTCGGCTGGCTGGGTATGCACGAGACCGCAGAACGGTTAGAGATAACCCTCACAGAAATGAACAGACTGGAGCGTTTCCGCGGGCACTATTACAACTGGTACGATACCAAAGACCTTCGTCCACTCGACCCAAAGTACATTTCCTCCGTTGACAGCGGGAACCTAGCGGGACATCTTATCGCCATTGGAAACGCGTGTACCGAGATGATCACACGTCCTCTGGTGGATTCGAATTGGATGGCGGGAATTGCGGATGAGCTCATTCTTACCCAAGAATCCCTGTGTGGACTTCCGAGCGATCATCCAAGTCAGACGGTGATTAGAAAGCAGCTGGAAAAGGAACTCCGCGCGTTGTCCGCCTCACTCCGAGATGTCCCCGACGCCCCAGCCGCCGTCGTGACCGAGCTGGGAGAAGTCGCGCACCATGCCAGCACCCTTGCCGACAGTGCACGCATATTGGTCGAAGAGGATGGAAAGGGGGGGCACTCCGAATGGGGGGCCGACGTCTTGTTCTGGGCCGAGGCAGTGCGGGCATCCGTCAAGAGTCATGAGCTCGATTGTGAATTGTTGAAGCCCTGGGCCCGTCTCGCGGCTGCGGTGCAATCTGATCCGGAAATGGCTCATCACGATATCTTCAGCTTCCTGGGCGGCTCGATCCCGGCACTCTCAGATATACCACACCGATGTGAGGACGCAGTCTCGATTCTGACATCCCAACGGACAAGATTGCGCGCTGCAGGCAGCAAAGGCAGCTCCTTGGCGGTGGTGGAGGCTTTAATAGACTCCTTCAAACGAACAGGTGACTTGGCCCAATCCCTCAAGCAACGTCTCGCGTCGCTGGAGGAGGCGACGATCAAAATGTTTGCGGCAACAGATTTTGGTTTTCTGTTTGATACCACGAGGCAACTTCTCTCGATCGGGTACCGGGTTGCCGAAGGCAATCTCGATGCCAACTGTTACGACCTGCTTGCCTCAGAGGCGCGACTGGCGAGCTTTGTCGCAATAGCAAAGGGTGATGTGCCGGTCCGAAATTGGTTTCATCTGGGGCGATCAATGACCCCCGTCGATCACGGTTCGGCATTGATTTCGTGGTCGGGATCAATGTTCGAATACCTGATGCCTTCACTGGTGATGCGTTTGCCTGCTGAGAGCCTGCTTGGACAGACAAACCGGTTAGTTGTCCGCCGACAAATAGAGTATGGTAGTGAACTTGGGGTGCCCTGGGGAGTTTCAGAATCCGCATACAATGTGTGTGATCTTGAGTTTACGTATCAATACTCGAACTTTGGAGTTCCCGGTTTAGGTCTCAAACGCGGTCTCAGCGAAGATGCTGTTATTGCCCCGTACGCAACCGCGCTGGCTGCGATGATAGATCCGAAAGCGGCTGCTGAAAACTATGGTCGTCTTGCTGAAGCAGGAGGCTCCGGAAGATTTGGATTTTATGAGGCACTGGACTATACGCAGTCGCGTCTTCCTGAAGGCAAATCGGTTGCCATCGTCCGCAACTTCATGGCACACCATCAGGGAATGACCCTGGTCGCGATCGACAATGCTCTTCACGACGGGGCAATGTGCGCCCGTTTTCACGCCGAACCGATCATCCAGGCGACCGAGCTGTTATTGCAGGAGCGGCCCCCTCGTGATGCTGGGGTAGCCCGTCCGCGAGCCGAGGAAGTGAATGTGGCCGTCAATGTCCGCGACCTGATACCGCCGACGTACAGAAGGTTCCATTCTCCGCATAGTCGCGTTCCGCGAACCCATATCCTCTCCAATGGCAACTATGCAGTTATGATCACCGGTGCGGGATCAGGATACAGCCGCTGGCGAGACCTGACGGTCACACGATGGCGCGAAGATGTTACTTCTGATTCCTGGGGTTCATACGTCTTTCTGCGCGATATGCGTAGCGGAGATGTGTGGTCGGCAGGTTACCAGCCGACCGGCATCGAGCCTGACAGCTACGATGTGGAATTCTCCGAGGATCGCGTCGAAATCGCCCGGCGCGATGGAAGGATTTCGACAACCCTTGAGGTAGCTGTCTCTCCAGAAAGTGATGCCGAAGTACGACGTGTCTCGGTGTCTAATCTTGGAATCCGGGTCCGAGAGATCGAGTTGACTTCCTACGCAGAAATGGTATTGGCTCACCCTGCCTCTGACCGGACTCATCCCTCCTTCTCGAAACTCTTTGTCCAGACGGAGTTCGTATCTGATGTTAATACTCTTCTTGCGACACGACGGCGACGGACGCCCGAGGAACCCGAAATCTGGGCGGCTCATCTTGCTGTCATGGAAGGTGAAAGTGTCGGCGATGTCCAATATGAAACCGACCGCGCACGTTTTCTCGGACGGGGTCACGACATTCGTACACCGATCTCCGTTATGGAAGGCAGGCCGCTCTCCAGTTCGGTTGGGACCGTGCTCGATCCGATTTTCAGCCTTCGCTGCCGGATGCGGATTCCACCGGGGACTACCGTGCGCGTCGCCTTCTGGACAATGGTCGCGCCAACACGCAGCGAGGTGCTCGACCTGGCGGACAAGCATCGCGACTCAAATGCATTTGAACGTGTTGTCACTCTTGCGTGGACCCAAGCTCAGGTCCAGCTCCATCATCTCGGCATTGGTGCTGAAGAAGCGCACCTCTACCAGACTCTTGCCAGCCACGTTTTATATTCAAATCCCTCGCTTAGGCCCCCGTCCGAAGTCCTGAAACGAAGTGAGCGTGGACAATCAACGCTGTGGGCGCAACGAATTTCCGGTGATTTGCCGATCGTTCTTGTGCGAATTGATGGAGCGGAGGATTTGGAAATGGTCAGACAGCTCCTGCGCGCACACGAGTATTGGCGCATGAAGTTGCTCGCCGTCGATCTGGTGATTCTGAATGAACAACCAAGTTCCTACACGATGGATTTACAGGGTGCCCTGGAGACTATCCTACGGACAAACGAATCACAGCTGACGCCGCGGGCCGAGAGGAAGGCTTCACAAGGCGCCATATTCGTTGTGCGCGCCGATTTGGTCTCAATTGAAGTGCGGATGTTGCTTCAGAGCGTTGCGCGAGCTGTGCTCCACAGTGGCCGCGGTAGTCTCTACAAACAACTCAATAGCCTGGAGGATTTTGAGCCTGCTCTTCCACAGCGGCGCGTATTGTTTCCTCTAAACGCGAGAGACTGGGTTAAAGACAAGTTGACCACCGTGCGAAGAGAGGACGTTAAAAGGGAAGCCGCCCCAACGCCCCAAGTGATGGAGTTTCAAAATGGGTTGGGCGGATTTGCTTCCGACGGATGCGAATATGTCACAATTTTGAAAGATGGACATTGTACACCGGCACCATGGATCAATGTTATCGCCAACCCGACATTTGGTTTCCAGGTGTCAGCCGAGGGTGCGGGCTATACGTGGTCGTTAAACAGCAAAGAGAATCAGCTCACGCCGTGGTCGAATGATCCCGTCGGCGATAAGCCGGGGGAAGTCCTCTATATCCAGGACGCCCAGAGCGGAGAGGTGTGGTGCCCGACGGCTCTTCCAATCAGGGAAGAAGATGGGGAATACGTTGCACGACACGGCCGTGGTTACAGTCGCTTTGAACACTCGTCGCATGAGATAGCACTCGAACTGCTCCAGTATGTGCCGCCCGATGATACCATCAAGATCTCGCGACTGAAAATCAAAAACAATTCACGTAGAAACCGTCGGCTGTCGATCACGGCATACAGTGAATGGGCGCTGGCTGCTTCGCGTGACGCTTCCGCTCCGTTCGTCTGGACCCAGATTGACCCGTTGACGGGGGCAATGTTCGCGCGCAATCCATGGAGGTCGGAGTTCCTGAATCGCGTCGCTTTCGCCGATCTTGCCGGACGCCAAACGAGCTATACCGGTGACAGGAAAGAATTCTTGGGACGCAATGGTACGCTCAATCGTCCTGCCGCTCTCGAGGGAGGAGCGCCACTCTCAAATCGGACTGGTGCAGGACTCGATTCGTGTTGTGCCATGCAAACCCGGATTGAACTCAGCCCGGGCGAGCAGACAGAAATCGTGGTTTTCCTCGGTGAGGCAGCGACGCCAGAGGAGGCACAATCCTTGATTTCACGCTACCGGACGATCGGTCTGGACACAGTCTTCCGCGCGGTGACGAAATTTTGGACCGATACACTTGGGGCAGTGCAAGTGAAGACTCCCGATCGGTCGATGGACCTTCTTCTGAATGGCTGGC
>JAJYOS010000612.1 GCA_021796055.1 Bacteroidota bacterium | reverse complement strand
AAAACAGAGTGTAATGACAGGCAAAGAACTTCTTGAAATTCTGAAGCATAGAGTCCTCGTGTTTGACGGGGCGACGGGAACGAGTCTGCAGACGCAGAATCTCACGGCTGCCGACTTCGGCGGGGAGAACCTTGCCGGCTGCAACGAGTTTCTGAACATTTCGAAACCCGAAGCGCCGGAAAAAGTACATCGTGGGTTTCTCGAGGTCGGCGTAGATGTAATCGAGACAAACTCGTTCGGCGGGGCGTCTGTCGTGCTTGCAGAGTACGGCTTGGGGGAAAGATCTTACGAGATTAACAAACGTGCCGCTGAAATCGCGCGCAAGACCGCGGACGAATACTTGACCCCCGACAGGCGGCGTTATGTAGCAGGATCCATGGGACCGACGACGAAGCTCCCGTCACTCGGGCATATCTCTTTCGATGACATGCGCGAGTCTTACAAGGTTCAGGTGAAAGGACTCGTCGACGGCGGCTCGGATCTGCTTATTGTCGAAACATGTCAGGACCTCCTTCAGACGAAGTCAGCCCTTGCCGCAATATATGAACACATACAGGAGACCGGCAATTCAATCGCGGTTATCGTCTCGATAACCATCGAGACGATGGGGACGATGCTGATGGGGACGGAAATAGCGGCCGCGCTGACGACTATCGAACCCTACGATTTTGTCACCGTATTCGGGATAAACTGCGCGACAGGTCCGAAAGAGATGGAAGAGAACGTGCGTTTTCTCTGCGAGAACTCGCCGAAACCGGTCTTCGTAATGCCTAACGCGGGGCTTCCCGAAAACATCGGCGGACAGGCGTGCTATCATCTCACCCCGGATGAACTCGAATTCTGGATGAAAAGGTTTGTGACGGAGTTCGGCGTAAGCATAATCGGCGGATGCTGTGGTACGACGCCGGAACACGTTTCCAGGCTGGTGAAGATCGCGTCGCAGTCCACGCCGAAGAAGAGGGAATTCTCATATACCCCGTCGGTCGCTTCGATTTATTCGAGTGTGGCGCTCCATTTAGATCCGCCCCCTGTCATCGTTGGTGAGAGGTGTAATGCCAACGGCTCGAGGAAATTCAAAGAGCTTCTCCTGGCCGAGGACTACGACGGGATGGTCCAGCTCGCGAGGGAACAGATCAAGGAAGGCGCGCATATACTTGATCTATGTGTCGCTTACGTCGGGAGGGACGAAGCCCGCGACATGCGCGAGGTGATGAAGAGGTTCAACACGCAGGTTACGCTCCCTCTGATGATCGACTCGACGGAGTACCTGGTGATCGAGGAAGCTCTGAAACGATATGCGGGCAGGGCAATAATTAACTCGATCAATCTGGAGGACGGCGAGGAACGCATGAAGCGGGTACTGCCGCTCTGCAAGAAGTACGGTGCCGCGGTTATCGCCCTCACCATCGACGAAACCGGAATGGCGAAAACCCGCGAGAAGAAATTCGAAGTTGCCAAACGAATACGCGAACTTGCCGTCGGTAAGTACGGCATGCGCGAAGAGGACCTGATATTCGACACGCTCACCTTCACGCTCGGTTCGGGCGATGAGGAGTTCCGGAAGGCAGGAATAGAGACAATTGAGGCGATCAGACTCATTAAGCGGGAATTCCCCCGGGCTTACACGCTGCTCGGAGTCTCGAACGCCTCATTCGGCCTCAACCCGCACGCGCGTCACGTCCTGAACTCCGTCTTCCTGTACTACTCTATAGAGGCGGGGCTCGATCTTGCGATCGTTAATGCGCAGAAAATTATGCCTCTCTACAAAATAGAAGAGCGTGGAAGAGAGATCTCCCGGCAACTGGTATTTGACGAAAGAAAGTTTGAGGTCGCAGAGGGCTGATGGCTGAATCGAGATGCGTTTATGATCCACTTGTGGAGTTGATGAATTTCTACAGCGCGGCCGGGACGAGCGCCAAGAAGGAAAGTCCCCCGGAGTCGTTGAGTCTCGAAGACAACCTCAAGAGACGGATCGTCGACGGCGACAAGATCGGGATCGATAATGACCTGAAGAAAGCTCTCGATAAGTATCCGCCGCTTCAAATCATAAACGAAATACTCCTCGACGGTATGAGGGTGGTGGGCGAACTGTTCGGCAGCGGCCAGATGCAGCTTCCGTTTGTGCTGCAATCCGCGGAGACGATGAAGACCGCCGTGAAGTATCTCGAGCCGTTCATGGAACGCGTCGACAGTGCTCAGAAGGGAACCATCGTTCTGGCGACGGTCAAGGGAGACGTGCACGATATCGGTAAGAACCTTGTGGACATAATCCTGACGAACAACGGGTACAAGGTGATAAACCTCGGCATCAAGGTCTCGTTAGAGAGCATTATCGAGGCGGCCGATATGAACGACGCCGACGCGATCGGTATGAGTGGGCTCCTGGTCAAGTCGACGGTGATCATGAAGGAGAATCTCGAGCAGATGGAGCACCGTGGCATTAAGATCCCCGTGGTTCTCGGTGGCGCTGCCTTGACACGAAAATATGTCGAGAAGGATTTGCGGAGCGTTTATAGCGGATATCTTTCATATGCCAACGATGCTTTTGATGGCTTGCACTTTATGTCGCGCTTGCATGATCCTGCATTTGTTGGGGAGGATGGTGGCCCAGGAAAGTCCGACATCGCTGAATCGAAAGGCGCGACGACGGCCTCCACCGCGCTTGATAAATCTCTCGAACTAAACAGGAAAGCGCCCTCAAGTGTGGAGCCTGTAATTGGAGTCGCTGCATCAATCCACAGTAAGGTCAGCAAGGATGTCCATATCCCGGTTCCGCCGTTCTACGGCAGCGCTGTGGTGTCGAATATCAAACCGGAAAAAATCTGGGAATACCTGAACGAAGTCGCGCTCATTCGCGGGCAGTGGCAGTTCTCGAAAAGAGGACGGACTGACGAAGAGTATCAGAAGATTCTGGAGTCGGAGGTCTACCCGGCGCTTGCCGAACAGAAGCTCCGAGTCAAGCGAGAGCGACTGTTCGAGCCCAGAGTTGTTTACGGCTATTTCCCCTGTCAATCTTCGGAAGATGACCTGATAATTTATCGTCCGGCCCTGGAAGAGGACCCGTATACCAAATGGAGCACCGTCAAGCCGGGAAAATTAAGAGGCGACGAGCTGACCGAATGGCTCAGGTTTAGTTTTCCACGCCAGACGGACGACCGGTTCCTCTGCATTTCCGACTACTTCAAGACTGTAGATTCGGGCCTTTTCGACGTAATTGCGATTCAGGCTGTGACGATCGGCGCGAAGGCAAGCGAATTTACTAAACACCTATTTGAAGGGGGAAATTACCTGGAGTATCTTTATATGCACGGATTGAGCGTTGAGAGCGCGGAGGCACTGGCCGAATATTGGCACAAAATCGTGAGAACCGAGCTGGGAATAGATGATGGCGACGCCAAAGAAACGAAGAGACTGTTCTCACAGGGATACCATGGCGCGCGATATTCGTTTGGGTATCCGGCCTGCCCGAATCTTGAGGACCAGACGAAATTGTTCGAGCTCCTGCGTCCGGAAAGAATCGGCATGACGCTCACCGAAGAGTTTCAGATGGTCCCGGAGCAGAGCACGAGTGCCATCGTGGTGCACCATCCGGAAGCGAAATATTTCAATATCAAGTAAACTCACCGAGGACA
>JAJYOS010000046.1 GCA_021796055.1 Bacteroidota bacterium | reverse complement strand
AAAAGAGCTACTACATGCTGTACGGCGGCACAAACTTCGGCTACTGGGGTTCGCAGGACAAGACAACGAGTTATGATTACACGGCGCCAATCTCGGAGCCGGGCGGCCTCTGGGCAAAGTACAGGGCGGTGAAGCTTATCGGCGATTTCATAAAACTTGAAGGTTCCCATCTGATCGACGCCCACGAAGTCAATGGCGGCGCGGAAAGTGAGACACCCGATGTCGAAGCTGTTCTCCGCTCAGACGGTCGCGCGGGATTTCTGTATGTCTGGAACAAAAGCGACAAGACAGTAGAAGCCAAGGTGCGCTTCAAACCCCCGATGAGTTCTGCCGTAACGATGAGCGTCAAGCTTCGGCCGAGAGCCGCGTACACCCTTCCGGTCGATCTTCCACTCCCGGGCGGCGAGACGCTCTTCTACACAAACGTCCCTGTGTCAGCCATATCGGAGTATAACGGCAAGCCTCTCATCATTGCATACGGTAACCCGGGGGACGAAGCGACTATCTACGCCGGCTCCAGCATGTGTACGGAAGAAATAAGGGACGCTGACCAGCTCTTCAACTGGGACGGACTCTATGTCCTCCTGACCACCGAGGGACGGGCCGCGAGATCCCGCGTGTTCGAGACACCTTCGGGACCGGTAGCGCTCGTCTCCGATTCCTACCTCACTATCGACAAAGGATCAGCCGGCAAGACGACTGCGATCAATATCCAAACCAAGCCGGGAGCCGATTCATTTTCGCTTCTCGCGCCGGGCAAAGTCACCTCGGTCTCAGTGGATGGAAAGAGGGTCAAGACGAACATCGAAGGACGGCCGGCCCTAGTCACATTCTCTTTGAATACTCCAGCGCTAAGGTTGCCCAACGTTCCGATCCGAAACGTTCGTGCGATGGCGGACGCTGAAGCGCCGCCCGCTTCCGCGTGGAAGCCGATTGAGTCATTGGGAGACACGCTTGCACCTCTCGAAACGCAGGGCGACTATGAGAGCGGTTACACAGTCTACTCCGGGCAATTCTCGACGGAAACTGCCGCTTTCTTGAAGGCCGATTTTTATTTCGAAGATTGGCATTCCGTGCTGATAGACGGAAAGGTAGTTCCGGGACTCACCGGTACAGGTAAAGAAAATATTTCGGCGACGAAGATCCCGGCGGGGACTCACTCGATTGAGGTCATATATGAAAACCAGAGTTGGCCGAACTTTGGTTTCATAGAACAACTTAAAGGTTTGAAGTCGATTGCTTTCTCTGACATGATGGGAATTGAACGTCTGGACAGATGGAAACACGCGCCGCAACCTTCACCCGTGCCGGGCAGTAACCCGACGGAAGCTTCGGATTCCTATGATGACGCGGGATGGAGCGCGGTTACGGTCGGAAGCGGGAACCAGTCTTTCATACAGCCGGATCAGGGATGGTGGTTCAGGTCGCATGTTACTATGAGCGATCAGGCGCTCAGCGAGCACGCCTCGCTGACGTTCGGTGCCGTCGACGACAACGCGCTCGTGTACGTCAACGGAAAGCTCGCCGTCAACCACAAGGGCTACGACACGCCCTTCACAATCCCGCTTGAAGGACTCGCCAGGCCGGGAGACAACGTGATCGGCGTTTACGTCGAGAACCAAGGCGGAGGAGGAGGAATCTGGAAACCCGTGGTCCTAAAATGGGGAAGATCCGTGCCGTTGAAGGTAGAAATGAGAATACATCATTCACTCGACGGAGCTCTTGCCGGGTGGGAAGAGTCTCACTTCAACGACTCAGGCTGGAAAGCGGTCAAGAACTGGAATGAGGTGCGATCGCATGACGGCATAACGTGGTACAGGGGAGATTTCATGCTCCCATCTAAGCCGCGATGGGTCATCCCCTGGAGGCTGCACCTAGTATCGACTGGAGGCGCGCAGATCTGGATCAACGGGAGGCTGCTTGGAAGATACTCCTCGCGTGGGCCGCAGGAGAATTTCTACCTTCCCGACGGCTGGCTTAACATGAATGGGAAGAATTCGATCACGCTCGTTGTGCGGCCTGGGTCAGATGGGAAATCGTCACCCGTTATCAGAGAGGCATACATCGCACCATACGAAGAATACGTTGTGCAGAAACATGAAATCAAGATGGCAGCACAATAGGAGAAAGGGAAATAAGATCTTTTATCGGCGGGTGAAGAACCCATCGGATGTGAGATCCGCGTTGGGAAAACAGGAACACGCGAAGCTCTTTAAGATCGTTAGGTGTCCAGCTTTCGCTCTCATGATGGAACGTCGGCCCTGCGCGGATAAATTCGAGAGAATGAGGTGATATGTGAGTTTTAGATCCTTGATATCAACGTGTTTATGCCTGTCCCTATTGTGGAGGATTGAGGCAACGCATGCACAAACGATAATTGCCGGTGCGAAAAAATTGGTAAGCCAGATGACGCTGAGTGAGAAGATCGAGGAACTTCACGGCATACAGGATTCTACGCACTTGCGTTACGTATTGCCCGTCCAGCGGCTTCACATCCCGGGATTACGGATTGCCAACGGCCCGGCAGGCGTCGGCCCTGCGGACGATATGCCTCAAAAACCGGCCACCGCGTTGCCTGCCCCAATATCTCTCGCGGCGACGTGGGACGTGAATCTGGCATATCGGTATGGGCGGATAATCGGGCGAGAAGCGAGAGACCTTGGCTACGGGCTGATAGAGGGACCCGACGTGAATATAGCCCGCGTTCCACAAAACGGACGGACTTTCGAAGGATTTGGTGAAGACCCTTTTTTGGTATCTCAGGTAGCGGTGAAGGAAATCCGCGGCATCCAATTGAACGGCATCATGGCCGACGTGAAACATTTCGTTGCCAACAATCAAGAGTCCGATCGCTTTAGAATAAATGAGATAGTCGGCGAGCGTGCCCTTCGTGAAATTTACTTCCCGGCATTCAGGGCGTCCGTGCGGGAGGGTGACGTTGGCGCGGTTATGGCGGCTTATCCAAAAGTAAACGGCATCTACTGCTCGCAGAATGCGATGTTATTGGATCATATACTAAAAAAGGAGTGGGGCTTTCAAGGTTTCGTTACTTCGGATTTCGGCGCTGTCCACAGCACAATCCGATCGGCGCTCGCAGGAATGGATCTGGAAATGCCTACCGGAAAATATTTCGGTGCCGCTCTCGAAGAAGCTGTTCGGTCCGGCAAAGTGCCGCTATCCGTCATCGATGGCAAGCTTATTCGTAGATACCGTACCATGATGAGATTCGAGCTGTTCAGACGCGCCATGAAGATCAGACCAATACAAAAATACCGGGATGGAATGGAAGCTTGCCGATTGGCGGAAGAGGGAATGGTCCTGCTGAAGAATGATGGGAATGTACTGCCGCTTGATCCGAGAGATATACACAGCATCGCGCTGATAGGGCCCTTTGCTACTGCGGCGATGACGGGGGGTGGTGGAAGTTCACATGTAATACCGTTGTATACTATATCACCTGCCGCGGGGATTCGGAAAATCATCGGCAGAAGCGTGAGTGTGATCGTGTCAAGCGGGAGGAGTGTTCCGAGGGCCGTGGCGATTGCTAAATCCGCAGACATTGCGGTCGTAATGGTCGGCGACAGCGAGACAGAAGGCCGAGATCATTCCATCGTCCTCTCAGGCAATCAGAATCAGTTGGTGGAACGAGTAGCCGCGGCTAATCCCAACACAATCGTGGTACTCAAGACAGGCTCAGCGGTCCTCATGCCGTGGGTGGATAAGGTGCGGGGAATTCTGGAGGCCTGGTATCCCGGCGAGGAAGACGGAGTCGCAGTGGCCGCGGTGCTCTTTGGCTTGGTGAATCCATCCGGAAAACTCCCTCTGACTTTTCCGAGACGGCTGGCCGATTTGCCTGCCCATACGCCGAAGGAATACCCTGGAGTCGACGGCGTTGTACGCTACAAGGAAGGTATCTTCGTCGGATACCGGCATTACGACGAGGATAACATCAAGCCGTTGTTTCCATTCGGGTACGGACTTTCATATACGACATTTGCATATCGCGATATGAAGGTTAGCCCTGATCGAATTTCCGTTCGTGATTTGCGCGACGCGTCGATTGAAATATCTCTTGATCTCGCCAACACAGGAAAGAGGTCAGGCGGTGAAGTGGTGGAGGTCTACGTAGGTTTTCCGTCAACGACAGGAATTCCGCAGCCACCCAAGGAGTTGAAAGCGTTTTCAAAAGTGTTCCTGGCGCCGGGTCAGTCCAAGCGTGTCCATCTGAAACTAGATCCAAATTCATTTCGATGCTGGGACTCGCGTAGTGGAGAATGGACACTTTTGCCCGGAGACTACAGAATAATGATCGGTTCGTCTTCCAGCGATATAGTGTTGAGCGGCAGCGTGAGTGTCGACAGACAGTGATTGCCTTTTCGAGCGCTTCGTGAAGACTCTTGCGATCAGGTTGATGGTGTCCGCTATCGCGACGAAAAGTTTTGCAGACGATCGCTTCAGATGGTCAGGTGGCAAATGAATATCGCTTGACTTGGGCAGCGATCACCGGATAAGTAGATCGTTATTCTCAAGGTGAGTCCGACTCAGCACATCATTGTTGAGACGGACTTTTGTTTTTTGTTGTCCTTCATGATCCGCTTCCGGAAGAGGACCGCAGCCTCGTAACCATGTGTTAGGCGAGCGTCATGTCCTGTGCCTGGCGTCCTTTTGTAAGTTGCCACGAAAGTGAGATTTTTTTGCCAGATAGTTGAGATGTCCCAGTGGCCTACAGATGACTTCCAGACTTTGCAGGGACCTATCCCATACCGAAAACTAGGCCTCGATGGTTCTCTGTAACATATGGACGTGTAAGTGTATCAATTTGCGGTTGGTTATCTTTCGCTTACCTGTTAATATTGTCGCAGAATTGTTTTAGGAATATGTGTCTATGGAGCTGCTCGGAACGGATTAGTGAGTTTGTTCCAAGCGGAATTCATGGAGAGGTATTATCAGGGATGAGTTCGATTACCGATCTGGCCAGAAGCTAACAGAGGTTCTCAATGAAGTACGTTATTTCTTTATTTGTCGCCGGACTTCTCTCTTTCCAGCTGCTCCACAACACAGTCTTTGCCGCAGGTGTCTTAACTGAGCCGGGCCGCGCGCCCGGATTTCCGCTTTCGTCATCTCAAATACTGCGATCAACTCACAGGCAAGTTGCATTGGCGGACTCAATTGTGTGGAAGAGGGCGGGCGGGCCGTATGGCGGAACAATTACGACGCTGGCGGCGAGCCGGGACGGAAAACTGTTTGCGGGGACTCAATCCGGCGGCGTCTATTTCTCCACGGATGATGGGATGAGCTGGACCCCTACAGGGTTGGCCGACGGGTCGGTGCGCGCGCTTGCCGCAGACTCCTCCGGGCGACTGTTCGCGTCCACGTATTTCGCACTCTATCGTTCTACAGACGACGGTGTGACCTGGAGTGCCGTGGATTCGACGCTTGCTTACAAATTGGTGCAATCGTTTTTGGTGGACAAACAAGATAATATTTTCGCCGGCACACTGTCCGGCGGGCTGTACGAGTCGACAGACCATGGTACCAGCTGGTTTCAGACATCGCTGACGAACTTCGGGGTCTACTCGCTCGCCGTGGATTCCGCCGGTGAAATATTTGCAGGCGGCAATGGCGGCATCTACGCCCTCACCGACGGAGGCGCGTCATGGTCACAGATTTTGCAGAAGTACATCACCGTGAAAAGTCTCGCCTTCGGTCCTGGTGGAACCATTTTTGCCGGAACCTACGGCTCAGGCGTTTATGTCTCTTCAGACAGCGACTCGACATGGACTCAAATGAATCCCGGACCGGGGAATTCCTATGTCAATTCGCTGGCTGTGGATTCTTCAGGGCGTGTGTTCGCGGGAACCATGTTGGGGCAATTCGTATCGACCGACGACGGACAAAACTGGGTCAGGAGCGACTCGGCACTTGAACAGGAGAACGTGGGCGCGATTATCGTGAGTCCAGCCGGACATATATTCTCGGGGGCATCGTCCGGGATATTCCGTTCGACGGATAGCGGTACCAGCTGGGCACGCGTTGATTCCGGCCTCTGTGCGAGCGAAATAACTTCTGTCGCGGTCGCCCCTTCCGGAGACGTTTTTGCGGCCTCCGCCTCTTCCGGACTCTTTCGTTCCACGGATATCGGGAAGAGCTGGGCGGGCGTCGGTCCTTTATATGCCATGAACAACTATTTGAATTCCGTTCTTGTAACGCCTTCCGGCGTGGTGTACGCCGGTGCGTACGGGCGCGGTTTTTATGTTTCCACTGACGGCGGGACTACATGGGCCTCCGTCTCCCTGCCGGCTCCGACATCTGACATAGTCTATTCGCTTGCGGTCGCGCCGTCTGGCGAGGTCTTTGCAGGGAGCGATCTGGGCGGAGTATACAAGTCGACCGACAACGGCTCCTCGTGGCACCAAATGGGCGTCACCGGGAACGACATCGGGTGCCTTGCCATTGACTCGTCCGGCCTGATTTATGCGGGAGCCGGCGGCGGGTCCGTGTGGCTCTCGACCGATGACGGGGCAAGCTGGTCATTGAAAGCCGGATTCGGAGTGCTTTACCAGGTGAATTCCCTCACGGCCGATTTCGCAGGCGACATCTATGCGGCAACGGATTCGGGTGTGTATGTTTCAAGAGATCACGGAACGAACTGGGAGCAGTGTGGGCTCACGACCAAGATGATAAAATCCGTTTATGTCAATTCGTCGGGTTACATCTTTGCAGGTACCTGGATGAACGGTGCATATCGTTCTACCGACGGCGGAAAATCCTGGGCGGAATACAACGGTGGGTTGGTGACTGGAATGGTGAATGCATTCGCGAGTAATTTTTCGGGCCAGCTGTTCGCCGGAACTAACGGCGGAGGCGTCTATTACACTTCTCGAACGGCCTCCCCGCACCCCGTTCCATCACCGATTGGACCGGACGGCGTCGATCACCAGCCTCGGCTTACGACGCTCCTGTGGCATCATACTCCCGATGCTTTGGTGTTTCACCTGCAGCTGGCATCTGCATCGGATCTGGACAGCAGTGGGGCGTTCGTCAAAGCGAACATTGTGGTCGATACTTCGCTCGCCGATACCGTCATAAAGCTGTCGGTGCCGCTCGCAGCCGGCGGGAAATACTACTGGCATGTAGCAGGGACCGATACCGCAGGCGTGAGTCCGTACTCTGCCACAGTGGAGTTCGCCACCGGAACGGGACTTGACGCGGTGAATGAACAAACAGCCGTTCCTTTGAAATTCGCCCTCTCGCAAAATTATCCTAACCCGTTCAATCCGACGACCAGCATCGATTACAGTATCGCCGTCCCGGGCTTTGTTACACTGAAAGTTTACGATATCCTGGGGCAGGAGGTCTCCTCTCTTGTCGACGGCGTCAGGCAGCCCGGCAGGTATTCGGTGAAATTCGACGGCAGCCGTCTCGCAAGCGGAGTCTATTTCTACCGGTTGATATCCAACGGCAACTCTAGCACCAGGAAGTTTGTGCTGGTGAAATGAGTGCCGAGATAAACTGTTCCTTAACTATTCAAGAAGCATATACCGATTGCTACCGACCAGTGGGATGAGAAACGACCCGGCTTCATAGAGGCTGACACCGTAGCTCACTGCGGCACCTCCATGGAAGGAATGTTCGTTTTCACCGTCAATTGCATGGATATCGCCACCGGGTGGCGTGAGCAAATAGCCATCTGGGGAAAAGGAGAATATGGCGTTCTGGGCGTCATCAAAGATATCGAACAGAATCTACCTTTTCCCATTCTCGGATTTGATTGCGATAACGGAAGCGAGTTCATTAACTGGCCCATCCTCAAACACTTTAAGAACAGAAAGGCTCCTGTCCATTACACCCGGTCCCGTCCATATCACAAGAACGATAACGCTCACGTCAAAGAGAAAAACTGGACCCTCGTTAGACAGTACATCGGTTATCAGCGACTTGGAAAGAGAAATCTGGCCGATGAGCTCAACCAACTCTATTTGTCCGAATGGAGGCTCTTCATGAACTTCTTCGTCCCTTCAACAAAGCTCATTGACAAACGAAGAGTAGGCCCGAAGATCGTGGGTCAAGTCCCAATTTCTGTGTAAAAACATAGAAGGTCACGCTGCCAGTCTGTACGAGATAAAATCTGTTTGATTGTCATGCGGACAGATGAGTTGCCTGAGCTGCTTAAGTTGTGCCAGCTCAAGAGACGACATGGTAACTCTCTGCCACCTCTGTGAAGCTCTCCAAAGTACCGCAAAGACCAGGCTCACCGCTCCTTTCTCGTGAACATACTGAGGAATGATTTTGGTCCTCCGCTTCTCCTCTTCGAACGATCTCTCCAACAGGTTTGTCGTGCGGATGAACTTCCTGTGGCCGGCAGGATATTTCAAATGGATGAGACAAGCGTCCAGGTCCTCACTGAATATTTACATCGCGGAAGGATAGACTCCGGAGAATTTGTCAATGACCCAGCCTGCCAGAAGTTCTCCTGTCTCCAGGTCCGGTGCGTAGTATACCGCCTTGATTTGCTCCAGCACTTCGTCTTGCTTGTCCTGAGGCAGCCTCACTCGTATGTTCCTAAGCTTATGCGCTATGCATTGTTGCCGATCCGCTTTCGGAAAACATTTGGCGATGGCATTGTGGACTCCCTTATTGCCGTCAGTTATCACCAGTAACGGCTGGCGTAATCCTCGGTCCAGCATGTCGTGGAAAAATGCATTTCATGACTCCTCACTCTCGCCGTTTACAGCCATCGCATGCAGCATCTCTTTGTGTCCGTCCGAACAGATCGCCCAGGAGCACATTATCGTCTGGTTGTTCGTGTACCTCTTGATCGATTCGTACACCCCATCGGCATACAGATACACCACATCTATCTCCGACAGGTCTCGCTTGCTGAATGCCTCGTATTCCTCCCACAGCTTGTCGTTCAGCCGGCTTACTTGTACGTCTTCAAAGTCAACTGTGCAAATCAGCGGTTTTGCCAAGAGGCGATTTTTGAGTAATTGTTTGTGTTGAGTTTATACCCCCTTTTTTCGCGCGCCGGGGACAGAGAATTTTTTCTCCCCGATCTATTGACATATCGTTCATGCTTCTTTAACTTGCGTACGATCGTGTATACAAAATGCGCCCCAATACTGAATACCGAGTTATTGCATTCAAGCCCGAAGGCGAGAGATCTCGATTGTCGGTTTGTTCACCTGTATGCTAAGGAGTGTGGGCTCACGGCTTACGGGCACGCTCGCCAAGGCTGACATTAGCTCGGCCAGGGGAAGCTGGGTGTTTTTTCTGGCATTGAAGCCACGCTTGTGACCACATCCTTTCACGCATATTCTTTTGTGACCGCTCGAATACCGCGATTCATCGCATTACCTATTTTGTAATTTCTCCTAGGAAATGAGCCGGTGACCGAACCGGTTCTCCACTCTTCAACAACCCAATCCTCCTCGATGCATCCCGGCTCTGACCGTTGGTGAGTGGACCCTGTCCCAGTGGAAGGACGGCACTGGGACATCGCTAAATACAATGCGAGTCAGCTGATTTTATGTCCCTTACAAAGACGTTTCTGTCCCAGCCTGATTCACTGACTGGTGGTGTTACAATATGCGAAACTTAAAGCACGCCTAATTTCGAAGTAATCTGGGTCTGGAGAACTGTCTTCTCTCAAGTTCAAGACAATATCGAGGATGTTTCCTATCTGATGAAATGAAATATCTCATGATTCTGGCATTGTTATTGCGATTTGGTTCGAAATCGAAGGTTTGTAGCCAAAGAAATCTCATGTTCCGGGCATCTTACACTGGGACATCCGTAACAGGGAACTTGCTTATGCCCTCCTCATGTTATATATTTTCGACGTAATTACTGAAACAGTCGAACAGTTATTTGGTCGAAAAGATGGCGCCGCGAAATTGTCATCCGCGAAATGCCATCAGGTGAAAGGATTCTTTACAGATGACGGAACAATTATCAACAGAAAAACAGGCGGTTATCCTCGACGCGGCGAGAAAGCGCTTCGCGTACTACGGATTCTCGAAAGTCACGATGGACGAGATTGCCGCCGATATAGGCATGGGCAAAGCTTCTCTCTACTATTACTTCCCCACGAAAGAGAGTTTGTTTCAGGAAGTAATAAAGCAGGAGTCAGATCAGTTCCTGGAAGATATACAGTCCATGGTAAGCGAGGAGATCGCGCCATGTGACATGCTCCGAAAGTATGCCGCGAAGCGGATCGAACATTTCAGGAACCTTGCCAACCTGCGCGCGCTCCAGTTCCAGCAGTCCGCCGAAATGAAATTGCCTTTTCTTGAACTCTTCAAAGACTTCCAGAAACAGGAGGTGAGTCTTCTTCAGCAGATACTTGTCATCGGGAAGAAGGCCGGGGAGTTCTCGATTTCAGATCCGCAGCAATCCGCCGAGATAATCATACAGATGTTATACGGCCCGCGTGCATGGCTGCTCCACAAACGTCAGAACAACCTGGACGACGAGACGTACACGGCGCTCGAGCAATCTTCGAAGGAAATCATTGAAATAATTCTGAACGGAATCAGAAAAAGAAAATAAAGAGGAAGAAAATTAATGGAAACCAAGGAAAGAGATAATAAAGAATTGAATCAGGGTGCCCTGAAGAATTTCAATTCGACAGGAAACGGAGATGGAGACGAAGATATCGACGATGTTCCTCTCTTCAAGAAGAAAGGGGTCGTGATTCCGATCCTTCTCGTCCTGGCGGCCGTCGCAGTCGCAGGATATTACTGGTACATCAAAATGCAGGACTTCGTGTCTACCGACGACGCATACGTCGACGCGAACAGCGTCGCGATCAGCACGAAAATGCTTGGAAGAATAATCTATCTCGGAACGCACGAAGGCGATACCGTGAAAACGGGACAGGTTCTCGTCAGACTTGACGACCGTGATCTTCGCGCGGAGGAAGCTTCCGCTCAGGCAGGACTCCAGCTCGCCGAACAGAGCGTTCCGCTCGCCCAGGTGCAGGTGAACCGCGCCGAGGACGATTTCAATCGCGCGGAGGTGCAGTACAAAGGCGGCATCATCACCAAGGAACAATACCAGCACGCGCAGCAAGCGCTGCAAGCCGCACGCGCTGAACTCGCTATTTCCGAGTCGAAGATACCGGCGGCGCGCGCCCAGCTTGGAGTCATCAAAGCCCAACTTCTAAACACTGTCGTCACCTCTCCAATCGACGGCGTTGTCGCCAAGCGATGGGTGCTGACTGGAGATGTCGTTCAGCCGGGCCAGCCGGTATTTACAATATATGATCTGAAGAACGTCTGGGTGACGGCGAACCTCGAGGAGACAAAGCTCGGCCACATTCACTTAGGCGATCCAGTCGACATCAACGTTGATACTTACCCTGGCATGAAGTTTCTCGGACATGTCTTCGAGATCGGCAGCTATACCGCATCGGAGTTCTCGCTTATACCTCCGGACAACGCTTCTGGCAACTTCACGAAAGTAACGCAGCGTGTACCCATAAAGATATCCATCGATGATCCGTCGATGCCTAGCGGACTGAAGCCTGTCCTGCGCCCCGGAATGTCCGTGGAAGTCTCGGTAAGAGTGAAGTAACCACATGTCACTCGCCATGGATGCCGGTTCTGTCCGCGCGCAAAAGTCGGTACTTCACCGGAGCCACCCGTTATATAAATGGCTGGTTCTGGGGAATATCATGATAGGCACTTTCATGGCTGTCCTGGACGCGACGATCGTAAATGTCGCTCTCCCGAAAATCATGGCTAACTTCGGCGTGGCGATAGACAAGATCGAATGGGTCATGACCGCTTACCTTCTCGTGCTTGCAGTGATGCTTCCGACATCCGGCTGGGTGGCGGATCACTTCGGCTACAAGCGCACGTACGGTTTTGCCCTTTTACTTTTCACGCTCGGATCTTTTCTGTGCGGAACGGCCTGGAGCGAAAACACACTCATCGCCTTCCGCATCATACAAGGTGCCGGCGCGGGCTTCCTGATGCCTGTCGGCATGGCGATTGTCACACGCGAATTTCCGCCGGAAAGACGCGGCGTTGCGCTCGGTTTCTGGTCGATCGCATCAGCCGCATCAGTCTCTTTCGGACCGCTAATCGGCGGTTACCTTATCGACAATTTCTCGTGGCACGAGATATTCTTTGTGAACATACCTGTCGGTATCGTTGGAGTTCTTGCCACGATGGTCATCCAGCGTGAGTACAAAACTGAACATACGAGGGGATTCGATTTCATAGGTTTCGCGTCCGTATCGGTGTTCCTGACTTTTTTACTCCTGGCACTCGCGGATGGAAACGCGTCTTGGAATACGGGAGGATGGACTTCGACCTTCATTTTAACCTGCTTCACGATCTCTCTGATCGGTCTTGTCGTTTTCCTTGTTGCCGAGTTCAATGTGAATCACCCTTTGATCGAGCTCCGGCTCCTGAGAGACTTCAACTTCGGAATCACCAATATAGTCCTGTTCATATTCGGTCTCGGGATGTTTGGAAGCACGTTCCTTATGCCGCTCTACCTGCAGAATTCTCTCAATTACACTCCATTCCAGGCGGGACTCGTATTTCTCCCCGTCGGGATTCTGCAGGGACTCATGGCGCCCGTAGCCGGCATACTTTCGGACAGGGTCGATGCGAGAATTCCAGCTGCCGTCGGAATAGTTCTCCTGGGCGCAAGCATGTACCTGAATTATTTTCTGTCGCTTTTCTCGATGCACTCGCAGATAATGCTTCCCCTGTACCTGAGAGGGTTTGCGATGGGACTGATGTTCACTCCGCTCAGTACCCTGGCGCTTACGAATGTCCCGAGGCACAAGATGGCGCAGGCATCCGGTTTGTTCAACGTGATCAGGCAGGTGGGAGGAAGTTTCGGCGTGGCGCTTTTCGGAACCTTGCTTACGCGAAGAGTAATATTCCACACGGCATCTTACGGCATCAAGGTCGACGAACATTCGGCGGCTTTTCAGAAAGTGATACGCGGTCTTGCTCGTTTTTCCCAGCACGCGATAGGCGGCTCGTTCGAGAAGTCTTCGGTCAGCGCAAAGGCATTAGTCGTTGCCCACGTGATGAAGCAGGCGTTCGTGTCTGCCGTCAACGACGCTTTCCTGCTGGCAGGCGCGATCACCATACTCTGCCTCGTACCGATATTCTTCCTGCGGAGAAAGAAATCACTGTCCAATGTGAAAATCGCGGCCATGGAATAATGCAAAACCCGGTGAAATGGCCAGGCTGATTCAATATTTTTTCGAAACTTTTTTCATATAGAGAGAGACTTAATGAAGAACAATGGACACTCTTCAAATAGATCGAACGGCGCCGGACTTACAGGCAGTATCGGCGTTCCGCACCATGAGCACCCGTCGTACAAATGGTGGGTACTCGCAAATGTGATGATGGGGACATTCATGGTGGTCCTCGATTCGACGATCGTGGATGTGTCGCTTGCCAAGGTCATGGCCACTTTCGGTGTCGGGATCGATACCGTGAAGTGGATTGCAACGGGTTACCTCCTGGCCTTTGCCGTTTCTCTTCCGACGTCGGGCTGGATTGCCGATCATTTCGGTTTCAGGAAAACCTACACCATCGGACTTGCGCTCTTCACGGTGGGCTCGCTTCTCTGTTCGATCTCCTGGAATATGACCGCGCTTATCGCGTTCCGCGCGCTCCAAGGGGTGGGCGGCGGTCTATTGATGCCCGTAGGTATGGCGATTGTGGTTCGCGAGTTTCCTCCCGAGAAGCGCGGACTGGCACTCGGTTTCTGGGCGATAGCGTCCGCCGCGTCCGTCTCTCTCGGCCCGACATTGGGCGGATATCTCATCGACAATTTCGCCTGGCATGCGATATTCGATATAAATGTGCCCGTCGGCGTCGTCGGCGTGTTTGCCACGCTTATGATACAGCGCGAATATAAAACTGAGTCGCGCCGCGCTTTCGATATCATAGGCTTCCTTTCCATAGTACTGTTTCTCACGCCACTTCTGATCGCACTTTCGGATGGAAATGCATCATGGAACACAGGAGGCTGGACCTCACCGTTCATCCTCAGCTGCTTCGCGTTGTCTCTGATCGGACTTGTGATATTTTTATCGGTCGAATTCAATATGCGGCATCCGCTCATCGAGCTGCGGTTACTCAAGAATTTCAATTTCGGTATGTCCAATCTTATCCTGTTTATTTTCGGAATGGGAATGTTCGGAAGTACGTTCCTGCTGCCGCTTTATTTGCAGAACGGTCTCGGCTTCACCGCGTTTCAGGCCGGATCGCTGTTCCTGCCGCTCGGATTAATTATGGCTGTTATGGGACCGATCTCCGGGATACTTTCAGATAAGGCGAATCCGAAGATCGTCGCCGCGGTGGGGATCGCCGCGCTGGCGCTGAGTCTCTTTGTCAATCGGTATCTCTCCCTTTTTTCGATGACGTCGGACATCATGGTCTCGTTGTATTTGCGCGGTTTCGGGATGGCCCTGATTTTCACTCCTCTCAATACGCTGTCCCTTGCCGAAGTGCCGAAGGATCGTCTTGCGCAGGCATCCGGTCTTTTCAATGTCATCCGCCAGATCGGCGGAAGTTTCGGTGTTGCCATAATGGGCACGCTGCTCACTGACCGGACTATTTTTCACACTACGATGTACGGTCAGGCTGTCAGCACAGCGTCGCCAGTCACACAGAATGTCCTGCACGGACTTCAGAATTTTGCCCAGCAAGTGCTTGGGAGCACGGTGTCGCTGTCTTCGATGCGCGCGAATGCTCTCCTGGCATACAACATTAGTCAGCAAGCCTTCGTATCGGCGGTCGACGATGACTTCCTTGTAGCAGCCCTTATAACTGCCGCCTGTATTATCCCGATTGTCTTTCTGCGGTATAAGAAGCGCGAAGGCGAACGGATAAAAGCGGTCGCGATGGATTAGGAAGTGGAATTTTGGAATAATGGAATGTTGGAATAGTGGATTAATGGATTCTTGGATCGCTTGTGAGATGTTCGATGCCGTTGATTGATGAGATGGGCTCGGCGATCCGCGAAGATGGTACGACCGGCCGAAGTTTCTCCGTGCAGGAAAGGGCTTTGGTGACGCCGGTTCGTCAAGAAGAACAAATTAAAAATGAAAAACGACAATCATAATTCGAATCACAATTCAAATGGTAATGGGAGATCCCTTTCTTCTGCATTAGGAATTCCTCACCCTGAATAATATCAACACG
>JAJYOS010000611.1 GCA_021796055.1 Bacteroidota bacterium | reverse complement strand
GCTACGCTACGGAGATAAAAGAGGCTTTGATCATGCAACTGACAAACCCTGTCAGGTGGCAGGAATCGGTGGCGAATATGTCGGCAGATGGCGTCACGAAATTTGTGGAAATCGGGCCCGGTAAGGTTTTGCAGGGACTCGTGAAGCGGACGGTCTCCGGTGGAACCGTCGTCGGAATTGACAAAGTAAACGAAGCGAGTGTTTTGTCGGAATGAGCGATCAGGAAATTGAAATAGCAGGGACGAAATTCGAGCGAAGGCTCTTCACCGAAGGATTCCAGCACAAGGACGGACCGAACGCGTGCACTTCACTCTGTTGCCGTCATGGCGTCTATCTCGACCCGGTTGAAAGAGACCGCATACTCGCCCATGCAGACACCGTCGTGAAGTACATGGACGAGACGCAGCTCAAAGACAAGAGCCAGTGGTTCGATAATTCCGAGGAAAAGGACCAGGATTTCCCTTCTGGAGTCTGCGTGAGCACGCAAACGCACAACGACAGGTGCGTTTTCCTTGATAGCAAGGGGAGGTGCGCGCTCCAGATAACCGAAAAGGAGGAAGGCATGAAACGCTTTTCTCTGAAGCCTTACTACTGCGTGCTCTTTCCGATCGTTAAAGTCGACGGCGTCATTGAATACGACGATTTTTGTTCGGGCGAGTCCCAATGCTGCACGGCTGCCAGAGGGAGCGGCAAGAAGATGGTCGAGTCATGCTACATCGAAATGGAACACGCTCTCGGCGCCGAGAAGTACAAACAGGTGTTGGATTATTACCGGGAACATTTCGCGAACAAAAAGTCAGAGGATTCCTCGCTGCAGGTCCGGAAGGGTTCAGTTGAAACTGGGAGGTAAAATAGCTCTCGTCACGGGCGGGACACGCGGAATCGGAAGGGCGATCGTTCTGGAGCTTGCCAGCGGCGGTGCTGACGTCGCCTTCACGTACAGAAGTTCAGCAAACCTGGCCGAATCGCTTGTGTCTGAAGTGAACGCCTTGGGGAGGAGAGCGCTGGCAATCGAGGCCGACGCGACTTCGATGAAATCCGCCGTCGAAGTGATTGAAAAGACGGTGGCCGAATTCAAGAGACTCGATATACTCGTAAACAATGCAGGCATAACGAAAGACAATCTCCTTCTCAGGATGAATGAGGAGGATTGGGATTCGGTGATCGAGACAAATCTGAAGAGTGTTTTTAATTATACGAAGGCTGCCGCCCGTACCATGATGGGGCAGCGTTTCGGAAAAATAATCAATCTGAGTTCTGTGGTCGGTCTCAAGGGAAACGCCGGTCAGTCGAATTATTCCGCATCGAAGGCGGGCATAATTGGCTTCACGAAGTCGATCGCGAAGGAGCTGGCCAGCAGGAACATACTTGTCAATGCTGTGGCCCCTGGTTATATTGACACGGACATGACCGCGGCTTTGACAGAAGAGCAGCGGAAGGCGGTTGCGGAAACGATACCGCTGAAACGAGCTGCTAAACCCGAAGAAGTAGCTAAAGTGGTGCTTTTTCTCGCCTCATCTTACGCAGATTACATTACAGGTCAGGTAATCTCGGTTGACGGCGGGATGTCAGTTTAAAATCAAATCAATGGAGGAAATACCATGGCAGTAGATGTCGAAGCAAAAGTAAAAGAGATCATCGTGAACAAGCTTGGCGCTGAAGAATCGCAGATCAAGCCGGAAGCTTCTTTCACGAACGATCTCGGCGCGGATTCGCTTGACACTGTCGAGTTAGTGATGGAATTCGAAAAGGCATTTAACATTCAGATCCCCGATCAGGATGCTGAGAAGATCCGTACTGTCGGCGATGCGATAAACTACCTGAAGCAGAAAGTAAGCTGAGAACGGTCGAAAGAAACCCATAGCGGATACAATATGAAGAGCGATAAACGCGTCGTAGTAACCGGTCTCGGTGTCGTCACGCCAATAGGGCTGACCGTCCAGGAATTCTGGCAGTCGATGCTTGAAGGGAAGAGCGGTGCCGGCCCCATTACGTATTTCGACACCTCGAAATACGACACAAAGTTCGCTTGCGAGGTCAAAGGGTTTGACCCTCTCAAGTATATCGACAGGAAAAGCGTGCAGCGCATGGATCTGTTCGCGCAGTTTGCCATGGCCGCTGCCGCTCAGGCTATCGAGGATGCAGGCGTAGACTTCGAGAAGCTCGACAGGGATCGCGTTGGCGTCATCGTGGGAAGCGGGATCGGCGGTATGTGGACCTATCAGAGACAGCAGGAGAACCTTTTCTCCGTCGGTGGACCTGACCACATAAGCCCCTTCTTTATACCCATGATGATATCCGACATCGCGGCGGGAAACATCTCTATCAAGTACAAGCTCCGGGGACCGAACTATGCCACCACCTCGGCGTGCGCCACTTCCGGACACGCAATCGCGGACGCCGCGATGCTGATCGAACGTGGGGATGCTGATGTGATGATCACCGGCGGGTCGGAGGCGGCGATCTGCCCGATGGGAATCGGCGGATTTAATTCGATGAAAGCCCTGTCGACGCGCAACGATGATCCCGCTAAGGCAAGCAGGCCTTTCGATGCCAAGCGCGATGGGTTCGTTATGGGTGAGGGCGGCGGCATACTTGTCCTCGAGAGTTATGATCACGCAGTCAAACGGGGCGCGAAGATACTTGGTGAGCTTGCCGGTTTCGGAATGACCGCCGACGCATATCATCTTACTCAGCCGGCTCCCGGCGGAGAAGGCGCCGTCAGGGCGATGCGTCTTTGCATCAAGGATGCAGGGATGAAACCTGAGGACATAGACTATATCAACGCCCATGGAACGTCGACTCCGTTCAACGACAAGAACGAGACCGAAGCGATCAAGACGGTCTTTGGCGAACAGGCGTACAAACTCCACGTGAGCTCGACAAAGTCCATGACCGGCCACCAGCTCGGCGCCGCCGGAAGTGTGGAGGCAGTGGCTACCATACTCGCCATACAGAACGACACCCTTCCTCCGACAATCAACTATGAGTTCCCTGATCCCGAGTGCGATTTGAATTATGTCCCGAACAAGCCCATCAAGAAAACCGTCAACGCGGCCATCAGCAATACGTTCGGGTTCGGTGGACATAACGCATGCCTGCTCTTCAAGAAATTTAGAGAATAACTGAGATCATGCCGGCGTGAATCCGCCGGCTTGCTTTCTTACGCCAAAAGTGGACATCCCCGCGAGGGATAACTAATCTACCGATGCGCAATACATTCAATCACCTGCTGATATACGAAATCTTCCGCCGGGCCTGCTACTTAATTTTCTCTCAGACATTGTCCAATCATGAAATCCGGCCCACGCTCTCGCCGGGCGCCCCATACCGTATCGGAATCAGGTTGCGCTGATGAAATTTAGATGGCTCAGAAGTCTTTTCGATCGTAAAGGCGCTGAAACTCGTGTCGGCTCGCTGGGCAAAAAGAAAAGTGGTCTTGAAAACGCGCTAGGAGTAACTATCCTCAACGAAGGCTATTTCGTTGAAGCGCTCACGCATCGCTCCGCCCTTTCCATACCTTCGAACGGCGGGAAAAATTCAAACGAACGGATGGAGTTTCTCGGCGACGCTGTCCTCAATCTTCTAGTCGCCGAAATTTTGTTTGAGAGATTTCCCGAGCTCGATGAGGGACAAATG
>JAJYOS010000610.1 GCA_021796055.1 Bacteroidota bacterium | reverse complement strand
GCCCAACAGAATCCCTGGCTGGTCAATTTCGCCGCGCGCCTGCTGCAAGGCTCGCCGCAAGTCCTGGCGCTGTTGGATAAGAATCCTTTTCCCGCCGCGCCACCGCGCTATCTCCGCGCGCTAAGCTACGATTATCACTTCACAGACTCAGCCAGCCGATCGACTGACGGCGCATGGTGGCAGCGCGAACTGACTGGCGAATATTTACCTGCCATCTCGCTGCAATAACCTTGCGTCGAGAGCGTGGCGACACTACATGTCGCATTGACCGTGTCGCCTGCTGTTTCGATGGATCCATCCCAGGTATCGACGGAGTAGCTCGCTTTATTCCCGAAGACCCGTGCGACGGTGGTGTCGGTGAATGTTGTGATCTGGCGATTTAATATCGTGTCGACTGAGTTGTTTCCGGTCGGAATGAACGGCCAATAGCGTCTGATAATGTAAGCGCGGAAGTTGGAATCCTGATTCGGACTCCACGTTAGAACCGGGTGATCGAACCATGTGCACGTAACGTTCTGTGCCTTCGTCGGAGGTTTATTGTCGACAATAACCGGAACGCTGATCGTGAATCCTGCGGACGTTAGTCCGTTAAGCAATCCGAGCGACGAGTTCGGTGCAAGTTCCAGGTAGAACACCATGATGTCGAGTCCCGCCGGAAGTTCACTGGAATTTATCGTGAAACGGTAAGGAGGACTCAATGCGATGCTCTGATATACAATGGATATCATCAGTTTGATGCCTGATAGCTTCAGATTCGGCGGAAGCGAGTCGACGGATACTATGACCGTTCCTGTGATCGCCTTTCCGGGTGTGATGCCATGAATCGCCCATTGACTAAGGACCGGTTTATGAGCGAGCGTGTTGTTATATGCTGGTGGGTTCGTGATGTTGCAGGAAGTGAGCCAGAGCGAAATTGTGCTCAGAAGTGAAATAACGAGTGCGCTTAGTTCTTTCGTGCTAAATTTGTTTCCATATCATGTGCGATTCAATCTAGTGTAGTGTCTCATAAGTCTCTTGACTTATAACGTTTGATTTCGTATATTATTTCGATATGAGAAAAGCAGAATCGATTACGTTGTCTGACGCCGAACGCTCCGAACTGGAGCGGTTGGCACGGGCAAGAAGCATTCCTGCACGGCTGGTACAACGCGCCAAGGTTGTCTTGAAAGCGGCGAGCGGGATGCAGAACAAAGAGATTGCAAGAGAACTTAAGATTTCCCGACCGACAGTTCAGTTGTGGCGAGAGCGTTTCCTGGCGCTTCGATTGAATGGCTTGGAGAAAGACGCCCCTCGCCCCGGAAGGATTCCGAAGATTTCCGAGGAAAAAGTCCACGCGGTCGTGGAAGCTACGCTTCACTCCACACCGCGTAATGCTACACATTGGAGCACTCGAACGATGGCTGAGGCACAGGGTATCAGTAAAGCAACGATTCAACGTATATGGAAGGTCCATAACCTTAAGCCACATCTGACGAAAACTTTCAAGGTGAGCAATGATAAGCAATTTGTCGAGAAGATTGTTGACGTAGTTGGACTGTACCTAAATCCTCCTGAGAGGTCTCTTGTCCTCTGTTTAGATGAAAAGAGCCAAATACAGGCATTGAACAGGACTCAACCTGGCCTCCCATTGAAGAACGGTCGGTGTGGTACCATGACTCATGATTATAAACGCAACGGCACGACGACACTATTTGCTTCTCTTTCCATTCTTGATGGGAAGGTGATTGGGGAGTGTATGCCACGACACCGCCACCAGGAGTTCATACGATTCCTCAAGAAAATTGATGTTGAGACTCCCTCTGAGCTTGAGCTGCATTTGGTGATGGACAACTACGCAACTCATAAGCATCCCAGTGTCAAAAGATGGCTCGCTCGCCACCCCCGTTTCCATATGCACTTCACTCCCACTTCTTCATCGTGGCTCAATTTGGTTGAGCGCTGGTTTCGAGACCTCACAGACAAGCAAATAAGACGCGGTTCTTTCCATAATGTACCAAGCCTTATTAAAACCATTGATGCTTACATCAACAATAACAACCAGAATCCAAAAGTCTTCGTCTGGACCGCACCTGTTCAGCGTATCATGGCTAAGATCGCCAAAAGTAAAGAAGTGTTGGAGACACTACACTAGTAGCGTAACTGAATATTAGGCAAAGATGTAATATTCCTCAAGAGAAGCAGCAAGCTTGTAGGTCGTGCCTTTAAAGGCGACAATTCATGGTGCTCAAATCAAGATGGGAGGATGTTTTCTCATGAGGTGGATGATTCAAGCGAAGTCGGTGAGAATGTCTTAGCTGAGGTACTCGAGGGGATGGTAATTGCAACTCCGCTTGCCCGATGGGTCCTCGTGAATAGTCTGGCTTATTCCGGGCGCTTCACGTATTGCTCGAGCTCTTCCTTCGATAGGTCATTGTTCGAAACGAGCCTGTAGTGTTTCTCAGCAACAATCTTTATGTCGGGTACAGCCTGTTCGAATTCGAAAAGAGCAATCACGTTGTCCTCCATGAACTGCGCACCAATTGACCGGCAGATTGCGTCCGGAAACCTGTCGGCGCAAAGGTCAAAGTCCTGTCTTATCTGAACGCTCCCAATACGCTCGCCAAATCCTTTTGCCTGGATTGGCAGCACGAAATGCGCGCCTCTCTTATCAATCCCCACATAAAGCTCATCCGTTTCAATCTGCACATTCTCAAGGATCTTGGTCCTTAGATGGTTCTGCATTGAATAGCACGTAAGTCCTGTGAACACATCAATGAGACGGTTGTACCGTATCTTGGCTAACAGAGCCTGCTCGTCAGACAGGGCATAACGGGAAATTATTTCAGGTGTCGCATCAAGTATTTTGGTCTCCGCAAGGTCAGGATTGGGGGCCGTGTTGAATTGTCTCGTCAGAACGAATTTATATTCACCCTTCTTTGTTCCGAGGATGATCCGTTCGTGTCCTTCCGGGGCCTTCGTTCTGACGGAATCTGGCAAAAGGCGGCGGTACCGGAAACTGTACAGCACATCGCCGACATTCTTCGGGGTTTTGACTTTCAGCCTGGCCGCGGCTCTCTCGATCTCAGTCCTCTCGAAAACAAAACTCGTTACGTTCGGTTTGTAATGCTCTTTGAAAATAAGTTCAATAATTCGCTCGTAGGAGCTGCGTTCACTTGCCATTTCCCGACACCTTTCGATTTGGCCATTCGAGTAGAAGCACTTCTTCTCTCATCTGTTCCTTCGTGGCGCTTGCAAATCTAGTCCTGAACAGATCCAGTCCGATCACCTTGTAGCCGAGAACTTCACTTATCTCGGAAAGGAGCTGGCCGGTCTTTATCATTACCCTTAGGTACGATGCCTGGTCTCCGACGACATAGGCGAGTTTTGCCCCTGGCTTCAATACCTTGCTGAGAGAAGAAAGATGGCGCGCCATGCCTCCGAAATAGAGTTTAGTAACACGTCCGTACAGTGTTTCAAAGCCGGAGTCTTTGTTCAGCTCGATTCTCCTTTTCTCAATTGCCTGAGATATTCGTTGGATTTCCTTATGACCGGCAATCCACAGGTCGTCGTCGTCGTTCTTGTACACATTTCGTGTGTTCGAGCGAATAAGGTTTGACTTCAGTAAACGCAATTCTGTCCTATCATGTATGAAGCCGAGAAGCACCGATTCCAGACGAG
>JAJYOS010000045.1 GCA_021796055.1 Bacteroidota bacterium | reverse complement strand
GAAGGGTGTGTAAATATCATCTTCGTTGTTGAGACTGATGATACGCTGATGATATTCTCCAGCTGTCAAATACAGAGATGCATCCGGAGAAAAATTGTAAGTCAAAGTTGCACGCGGATCCCCCACATATCCCTTCCCCGCTCCTGACAGGAGCGCAAAGGCGCGGGAGAGGTCGAACCGCATTCCAAGCTCGGCATCTAGATCCTTTATCAACTCCCATTTGTATTTCATCCACATGTTCGGTTCAACTTCCTGATCATTGATGATTAAAGGAATATTGAACGCATTAGTGAAAGTAAAGTTGTAGGATGGGAAGGTGAACAATAATCCGAAGTCCAGCTGTGATCCGGGACTTGGATAATAGGTCAGCTCGCCGAAAAACGCGGGGTCAATAATCTTATCGGATTCATAGTAAAGATAGTTTGAAGATTGCGGGATTTGTTCAGCCCGGTATTGAGAAGTGGAGACCGAAAAACGCAGGCTGTACTGGTTGCTGAACAGGTAGTTGCCCGACAGAGCGAAACCTATGTCGCGCCATGAGTAATTGGGATCAGCCGGGTTGCTGCTGGTGATTTGATCACCCGTCGAAAAGTATTCAATAGAAATATGTCCGGTGGATGTAAAATCAGATGTAAGCTTTCCGAACCCGTCAAAGAATTGGAATGGCATATTTTTTCCGAAGTACCTTCCCAGCGCGTTCCTGTACAAAGATGTGCGAAAGAACCCGACGAAGCTCGATGAGTTCCCCAGGATTCCGAGCGGCACAGGACCACTTAGCATGATGTCCGTAGAAAGAAGGTCGAAACTTCCTGCTGCGTTGTAGCTGTGCATATCTCCATCCCTCGTCTCGACATCCAAGACCGAGGACAACCGTCCACCGTACTGTGCCTGGAAGCCGCCGCTGCTGAAGTCGGCGACCTTTACGATTAGGGGGTCGATCAAACTAAAAAGACCGAAAGCATGAAAAAGGTTATAGACTCTAATACCATCAATCGTCACGAGATTCTGATCCGCTGCTCCACCCCGCACGTAGTACTGGTTAGACATCCCGCCGACGGTGACAATACCCGGAAGTTGAGTCACCGCTTGAACTATATCATTATTAAAAAGACCGTTTGCACGCGCGATGTCGCTTGGATAGAATACCGTGGTGCTTGGAGCTACAGGTTTCATCTGCCCCTTGTACTGGCCAGTAACCTCGACAGGTGAAAATGTGGTCGGCTCGGGAAGGATCTGAAAGAGTGCCTCCACGATCGGAGTATTCCGCTTTAGTTCGTAGATCCTTTCTTTGTATCCAATATCGCTGACAATTATCCGCCGTAATTGGACGGGCACACCCGGGAGCACGAAATATCCCTGGTCATTAGTGTACGTGCCTATCGAGCTACCCTCAATTCTCAGAGTCGCGTAAGGAAGTCTCTCACCGCTCAACGAGTCGACCACCGAGCCTTTAATTGTGTACGTCCGCTCCTGGCCCGCTGATAAAGCAACGCAGGCGAATAATCCCAATATGACTAAGCGATAGTTAGTCAATGCCATGGTTGTTCGATCTTGTGCATTTGCTCTCATTGAAAACATAGCGATAGGTTAACTCGATTGTCTCAGGTTTGGATACAATGACTGGCACAACTAAGTCGCTCAACGGGGTCCATGATGGTCTCACGGGTACACCGGTATCGTTACAGAATCGTATGATGCGCTCGCGAAAAATCCAAGTCCGCCGTTCACATTCGAGAAAAGCGGCTTTTCGGTCCGCATGGTCATGGGATCGTTGAATCCGTTTGAGATGCTGTAGTAGTTGTAGAGAGTCGCGTCAATCTGGAGAAGTCTCACGACAGCTACCACTTTGCCGGAAACCAACTTGCTGAGTGCCTGTGAATATGCGATAGCATAATCCGAAAGTCTGAATCCAACTTCAGTGGTAACACCATCAATTCTCAGGAAGTAGGAAGTGCTGTCTCGTTGAAAAGACGGGTTCAGCGGTATCGTACCTGAGACAGACCTTCCAAATTGATCCGTCCCATTGTAGATCAGCTTCATATCCAGCCGCATCGCTGACGCCATGGATGATGGGTAGATCATGAAGGAGGGGTCCTTGTCTGCGTCGCCCGGTTGACGCAAAATGGAGATCGTGTAGTAGGCTGGATAAATAATCCCGCTATCGAGAACTGTCAGGCGTGCCGTGCAGTCGGGGTAATCTTTAGCAGAAACAACCAACATAAGACGTGAACGGCCGCTCATCGTAACGTGTCCGACTAGGAAGTTCAGATTGTTTAAATACTGGTCGGCGAGATTTTCTACATTGCCCCCGGTCGAACTGAACAATGTTCCACTGAGCCCGTTGATCTTAGTCTCCGAGGAAGAGTCTGAGATCGGTACATTGCTGTCAGTCTCTACCCGTACGGTCAAAGTCGTATCCCCCCTGAATGCTATCCCGTAAACGACGAGCTTGGGCGAGTAGGACTGATCGGGTCGAAAGGGAGAGTTGCACGCCTGCAATATCATTGCAGTACCGAGGTAGACCAGCATCGTCGCGCGTCGGAAGTCTGACCGAAAAGCAGGCATCCACAATTGATAGACCCTACTTCGTATCCCGCTAACCATTTGATTCTCACGAGGTTCATCAATTTTTTAATTGAGATTAACCCGGCTCAACTTGGAGCACCCGAGACTCACGCTCTGCTGAAAATCCTTGTCAAACATCGTAACTGGAGAATCCCCGATTGTTATCGAGGATGACCACTTTCTTACGACGGATAGGTATAAGATGGAACAGCCTCATGGGAGGCACTTCATCCGGAGATACATCACGCGAGACTTTTCCGTGAATTGGTCAATTCTCCTCGAATCAAAAAAAAGCCGCCGGGCTAGCACGACACTCGCCCGGCGGTACCCAGATTCCCACGCCTAAATCAGAATGTAACGCTAATGTCAAACATATTGTTTGCACCAAAGTATCTTGCAGGAACATATGCGTAGTCGAAAGACATGCCAAGCCCGGTCATCTTGCTCAGATCGACTCCCGCACCGAAACTCCAACCTTCAAAGAGCGATACGTTGCCCGCGCTGCTGCTGAATGCACCGACTGTCTGGCTGAACAGATAACCACCGCGGATCGCCACTGTATTCATGAAGTTGTACTCCGCTCCGGCTCTGTATTCATCGATTCCATAATTGTTGTTCTGGAAATTCCCCATAATCGAAAGAGAGTTGTTCTCATCAAGAGTCCTCTTGTAACCTAGGCCAACTTCGATTACGGACGGCAATTGGAATGACGCAGCTTCCAACTTGTAGTAGGACAATCCGATGTCAGCGGACGGAACATCAGCCTGGACCCATAGTCCGGAGCCGTCATACTTCATCTCGGAACCGATATTCTTTACACTGACGCCAAGCCCGAGGCCTTGGATTCCAATCAGGTTCTCGTATTGGACGCCGACATCGATGCCCAGTGCAGTGCCGCTTACGTCGCCGAACCCTTCATTGATGTAATTCACTGTGGCACCGACGCTGATTCGGTCAGTCAGCCTCTTGGAATAGGTAATCCCGCCGATAAAATATGTCGGGCTGATCTGCTGACCGTTACCATCAGGTTGGTTCTCGGTGGTCACATCTATTGTACCGAGATTGAACGAGCGAAACGAAACAGCGAGTGATCCGAAGCCGCCGAATCTTCCTCCTACCACCAGGTAGCTTATGCCGATGCCTGCGATGTACTGCCTGTAAGAAAACAGCGCACCACCAACCGACTTCTGCATATCAAGTCCTGCCGGATTCCAGTAAATGGCATTCACTCCAGTCACAAACGCATTGGCTGAACCGGCAGTTGCCTGATACTTCGCACCAACCGGTATCAAGAGTTCAGGCGCCGCGGAGGTTCCAGCCCGGTTCTGAGCAAACACAGTTGAGGCTGCGAATGTCAGCATCACCAAACCTATCGAAAGTAAACCTCTTTTCATATTCTACTCCTTTGTTAGTTAATCAGCCTCCGCGACCCGACATTGTCGGGTCGCGGAAACATCGACAACCATCAATATACTGGCAGCACCTGCTGCTGCTGAACCATTGCAAACTTCAGAATCTTTGTGCCGAGGTTCCCCATATCGACGTAAATTATGTAAATGCCGCTTGCGACGGGGAGACTGTCCTGGTTTCTCAAATCCCAAGTCGCAAATTGGGAGTTGTCATCCTTGTAGATCGTTTTGACAAGCAAACCCGCAAGGTTGTAGACCCTGATAGTGGCCTTCGTCGGGAGATGGCTGATCGTGACAATCTTGTTGAGTGAATTCGTCTCACGAGGCTGATAGCCATAGTACGGATTGGGAAATATATTCACCTTGCTGACGTCCTCCTGTGCCGCTGTCGCAGAATATGTGGGGGCAGGTACCGTGAAAGTAAATGTGTCCTTCCCAATCTGGAGTGGCTTGGCATAGGATATATCTACGATGTCTCCGGTTGTGAACTGAGATGCGAAGAACACTATGCTCCACGTTGAACTGTCAGCTACTGCTGAACCCTTGGTGTCCAATACAGCCGGGTTGTACTTGGTGTTTACCACCCAGGCGTACATTCTATCGTTCTGACGCCACACAGGGAAGGTGCTCGCCGTCGTCGGATCGAGAGCTTTGGTGTTCCGATCCCAAACAAGAAGGTTCACCTGTTCTCCCTTGTCTACGTTCCAGACCTCGAATGGAATCCTAATCACAAAAGGAGTCTTGCTGCCCGGATTTGGATTCAGCGGATGATTTGCGATAGAATAGTTGCTTGCGCCTATCAGGGTAGCAATCGAGCCGCCCGACTTTGTTATCACAACCGTCTTCCCGTTTATGGTTGTGTCGGCAAGCACACCGGTCCACCTCAGCTCATAGCCCTGCTGCAGGTCGGTGATATCGGTTAATGGCACGCCACCGCTAAGGCCGTATGACGGGAAAGAAGATGCGGCAGTACCATCGCTAAATCCCGAGAAGGAAGTGAAATCTGCGATATCATAGCCGCCCGTGGCGAAGTCGGGGTGTGCTGCACTGCCGGAGTTCTTAACTGACTTGCCATTCAACTTAAGAGTTGCCATCGTGGTCGGGGCATCGAAGCTGCCGTTAACTGCTACCTGGATTCCATCGAAAACCACGTTCGCGCCAACACCAACATTTGGAACCTGACTTCCTGTTGAACCTCCGGGACCGTCGACTCCGTTTGCAGAAAAATATGACGACTGAGCATATAAGTCCTGCCCGCCATAGATTGTCTGATTCTTCAGCGCAGTCGTCTTATTCGTGAGATTCTTTACATCCCACTGCTTCTGGACGATAACCTTGTTGGCCACGGGACCCGCCAGGGTGTCGACTCCGGATACATCGATAAGACCTCCGGGGTAACCATTCATATCGCCCCAATTGTCATCGTACATTGTGTAATTAATGACCATCGGCAGCGTAGCGGGATGAACTCTGATTACGATATCTTCGCCGCCCGCAAATACACCGTTCTGCGTTCGCAAGGTAGTGTCGGAAGAGAACAGGATGGTAGTATCGCCAAACCAAACGGTATTCGATGACTTATCGAAGAAGTAAGGAATCGGGTCTCCTGTGTTGCCGCTGATCGGCTCGTCGATCTTGTCGATTATGATTCCGGCAGGGAACTGCAATTTGACTCCATCACAGTAGTCGTAGTTAGCTGATACCACATCAACCGTCGTATGAACGTCTATTGAGCCCGCTTCCTCGCTCCAGCTTGCTGTTGAGGCAACGGAAGAACCGACCAGGGTCTCAACGGATTTCCTCTTGGCTTTGCTCGCAGCAGTCACATCGGTCCAGACTCCGTTGGAGCCAAGGGAGAATGTCTCGTTGTGGAACATCACCTGGTATTGATCGCCAGTCACGGTAGTCGGATCAACAACGGTCACCGCGACAGATGCGTCGGCTACTCCGTCGTGTTTAACGTTGGAAAATGCTCCGACTTGAGCTGGGACTATGACTCCGGGGTTCGGCGAATGCGGAACGATCGTCAGAACCACCGGTGCGCTTTCCAGAGCGTTGAATGGCGGTGCGTTGGCACCTGCGATTGTGTGATAGACGGAATAAGCAGTGACTGCGTAATAATAGGACTGTCCGTTCACAAGCGGCTTAGTCCGTATCTTGTCTTGCGTGATAGTGAGAAAGTGCTCTATGCCCGAATCAGTCCCGAATTCCACCGGCTTTGAAACAACAACTCCGGTTGTCGGATCAATACCTGGACTCAAAACCGTCAAAATGTTGTTAGCCAGATCGTACGTCGCGATACGCACGCCGTCGGAGAGAGCCGCACTCGGGGACGGGAGTTGATAAACGTTATAACCCTCAAACTCAAAACCGCCGCCGGAAGTAGATTCTATCTTCTTGACGCTCTGGGCATTTTGTCCCCAGTTGAGAACGATAGTGTCGTTCAATGCAGCAACGGCAACTTGCGGAGCCTGAGGCGGCGCCGGTATTTTGAAAAGATTATCGAAAGCGAAATGAGCATAAGTGGTATTATACTTCAATACCGACACGCTGGAGATATAATTCGGACCAAGACCTCCGACCATGGCAGTTACTACTTCGACTGTATCATGGAGCTTCCATGTAAAGGGACCGGAAACAGTCAGGTCTCTTCTGTCACTCGGTGCAACGTCGTATCCATCTACCCAGCCTGTATGGGTCACGGGATCTCCGCTTAGCATGTAGTCGGTGACGATTCCGTGACTAGATGCATAACCGGAAGACGTATAGAATTTTGTACCGGCGGGATACTGCGGTCGTGGCAAATCTCCCCTGCACAGATTGAAAAACTGATATGCGCCGTTTGTCAAACCCCAGTCTGGATCGCTAATGGATGACCCGGCTGCAAAGTAGTCGAAACCCGTCATTGGTGAATACTGCCCGTTGGTTTCGTACCAGTATTGGTAGCCGTGTCTCCATTGGAAATCGATCACGGCACTGTCCTGAGGGTTGCCGGTGTAGTGGGCAGGTCCCTGTAGATAAACAGCGCCTGACGCCGGGGGCGCTAGTCCGACCTGGGCATACTTCGCGTCGATTGGTACGCCATTATAGCAAAAACCGAGAGCCAGTGTAGAGTCACAGCCCGAATAATCGTCACCGGAATCACCGTTGTCCGGATCTCTCCACTGCACAACATAGGCGCTGTCTATTTCAGAATTAGGATTGCTTGTCGCAGTTCCCTTGTAGATGAGCTTCACTTGCTTGAAGTACATATCGTTCAGCGGTGTGGAACTAGCGTAGACCCACACCGTCATCTGCTCTTCTATGCCGGTGGGCACGGATCCCAGAACTGCTGTAGACTGAGTCCAAACATCATTGGAAACAAACCAGATAGTCTGCGTGGCACCGGGAACACCGGGGATATCATGTGGATTCGTCGGGTCAAAACTATGGCTCGCATCGTTGTAAAGCAGAACACCTATGCTATCGACGTACCATGGTGCTCCTTTGCTGGCCGGCCACTCGGTCCAATCGGTGTGATACTGTTGCACCAGATCGTTGATCTGGGCCGTCGTCACATCTTTTGTCTCCTCCATGTTCCACGAAGCAGCGTCTGCAGTGAGATCGGGTATCGTGTTATCCGATTGCCCCGGATAAATATCCGCCCTGACCCGCCATATTCTCACATCAGGGGCATCGGGCGATTCAGTTCCGGTCGTCACTCCCTGGGCGTTCTGTATGATCTTTCCTGATTGCATACCCGTCGAATAGGCGGAGCCTTCCATCCTAAGTACCGGGAGACTTCCATCATTGACAAGCCCTCCGAATACCATCCCCTCCTGAAATATGACGCCGACCCCGGACCCTCGCGGGTACTCGCCGATCCACGAATTGGCTACCAGTGGGGGGAACAGCGCGTCGTCCTGCATCCACCCCGTGATGTTGTTGCCGTTGATTATTTGACTTGCCGGCGTTCCGGCAACCTTTTTCGGCTTTGCCCCCTTCTTCGAGTTGGGGCCCTCTTTCGCGAGGGCACCTGATGCAACTATAAAGAGAGCCGCAAACAGTATCAACAATCTGCCATGATATTTCATGTCAGCAATCTCCCAATTTATTCGAAACATGAATTTTGTGATTTTTCGTCGTATTCATTCCTCAAAACTCCAGTCTCGCACCAAGTCTTATCTGGCGGGGCACACCGAAGTTATCGAACCCGTTGTCGCTCCTCTGGTTCTGATTATCCTGAAGATTCACGACGTCGTACAACGGCACAAACATGGGACCCGAGTTCGCTATTGTTATAGCGCTCAATGAAGGATCCGTCAAGTATCCATCAGCAAACCCGTTGCCGGTCCGATAGTAAACATTGATTACATTCTTGGTGTTGAGGAGGTTCTGCACGTAGACGTAAACATCTAGTCCTATGCCGCCCGGGAGATCGAAGTTCTTATCCAATCGAGCGTCAAGCTGGTAGACCCATGGAGTAGTAGAGCTGTTGATGGGCTGCAAAGGCTGCCTCGTCCTTGCATCCTGGTTCATCAGGATTGCCCCTTCCCATGTGTCGGTTTGGCCTGCTCCCGCTGTGGCGAGAGTAAATGGATGGCCGGAATTGAAAGTGAGCAATACGTTCAGACCTAACTGTTGCAGGATAGGACCTCCGTCATTTTTCCCGAAGCGATAATCAATCCAGATCGATCCGCGATTGGCCTGATTGTAGTCCAAAGGCGTCACCATCGTTACGGGGATACCCACCGCATTTTGAAGTGCCTGCGCTCCAGAGGCGAAAGAATTCGTGCCGCGTGCGTCCTGCAAAGTATAATTGATCTGGGCAGCTAGTCGTTCAATTCTGCGCAACCGTAACGTAAGCTCCAATCCGAGGACGTTTTCAAAGTCACCGTTCGAAAACATATCATAGGGATTTGCCGTGGAACCGGAGGAAGTGATGATTCTCTTGTCGACCAATTGTCCAGCCACGTTCTTGTAGAAACCTGTCACATCAAATGCTGCGAATTCCGTGAATTGTTGCGACATTCCGATTTCATATTGGGTCGTACGTACCGGACCTATGTTCAGCGCCAGTCCGCCACCAACAAAGTAGTAGTTTGCCTGAAACATCTGTGCCAGCTGTGCAGGACCGGTATACACCATGCTCAGTTGAGGCGCCTGCACGAACTTACCATACTCCAAATGGAACACAGTCTGATCCGTGACTGGGAATGACAATCCCAAACGTGGCTCCAAGTATGTGAAAGTTCGTCCGACTTTGTATCCGGTAGAGTCTTCTTTCGAATAGGGATAAATGGTAGACTGCCGTGTATTGAATCCTGGATCAGTCAAATATGGAAAATCCCAACTGTCCATGAAGATATTATCCAGTCTTAAGCCGGCATTGATCACAAGGTCACCGAACTCGATTCTGTCTTCGATGTACCCTGCGGCAAAGTATGGATGTTTCGCAGCAGAGGGTCCACCACCATTGTAGACATTGCCGAACTCGTCATAGCCATAATTATTCACCGCATTTGAACGGAGAATATTTGCCAGGCTTGATGCAACTCTCGCGGAATCAGGTTGAGTGGCCATGACACCATAGGTCCCTGCGCCAACTCCACCGTAGTGTCGGATGGTCCAATACTCATACGAGCCTCCGATTTTCAACTCGTGGTTCCCAATTTGTGATGTAAGGTTTACAGAACCACCCAAGTAGCCGTTATGGTTTTTGCCAAATCCAGTTAGATTGGTCCCGGGTCGCGAGAACGGAAAACCTGCGAAATCGTAAGGGTCAGGTCCGCCATAGAGTGACGTATACGTCCAACCATGAGTCGAGGCAGCCAGACTGTCACCGTATTGCAGAATATTCTGCCCGTAGTTGGGATCGGTTGTCATATCGCGGTAGTCAAGATAGTTCAGATTCAGCTCGAAGAAGGTGTTCGTCGAGAGAAAATAGCTGACTTTCCCGCTAAGTAATGTATTGTCGGTCTGAAACAGCGGTGTCTCTCCCAAATTAAGAATCTGCAGGATAGTCGAGTTATTCATTTGCGAACTTGAAGTGAAGGCACCTGTCAGTCTTACTTGAAGAGGTGTATAATCGAGCAGGAGAGATCCATTAAGAGTGTACCGATTATTTGATCCTACCGGTAGGTTACCGTTGCCCCACTTTACCAAAGCCGAATCGCCTTTTGTCCCGCCTCTTACACCGGTATCATACATATATCCAAAATCCGCCCCGCTCCAGAAAAGCGGACCGCCGCCGTAGGTATCCCTCAAGAAATTGTTCTCGCCGGCGAGGAAGAGTTTTATATGATCCGAGAAAACTGGCCCGCCGAGGGTTACGACATAATCGGAATAACCGTAAGAATAAGTGTCAAGGAACCTCTTGCCGGGATAGTTACCAAACTCATCGGTTTCACCCTGAAGGGTTACGTTCCACTTCGATCCGCCTGTCTTGAAAGTCTGTTCCACCATACCGCTATTGGCGTTTCCGAACTCAGCGGTATAGCCTCCTGCCTGTACGCTGACTTCCTGGAGTGCATCAGGAATTGTGTTGATATAATTTCCAGTGTACCCGGAGTTGGTAGCAGAACGCGTACCGAGCACGTTCTTCGTGTCGGCACCTTCAATCTGGTACCCGACTTCGTCAGGACGGCTTCCTCTGATGAACACAGTATTGTTCTGCAGAACAACACCAGGCAACAGCGTGAAATAGGCTTGCACACCTCTAACCGGAAGGCTCTGCATCTCCTGCGCACCCACGATATGTATGGCGTTTGTTGCGGTCTTTTCAATCAAGGGCCGCTGTGCCACGATTTCGACGGTGGGCGCCTGCACAGAAGTGCTCTGCAACCGAATCGGCAGGTCTCTCGTCAACCCTGCCCTGACTTCGATATCGGCTATGGTCAACGGATGATACCCAATATATGTTGCCTTGACCGTGTATGTAGCGGCAGGCACATTTAGGATGAAGTAATTGCCATTGACGTCGGTCGACGCCCCCAGTGTGGTACCTTCAAGGAGCACAGTTGCTCCGACGAGAGGCTCCTTAGTCTCGCTGTCAGTCACTTTCCCAGACACCTTGCCGAACTGGGCATAAGTCAAAGCGGGGATCGAGACCGCAAGGAGCAAACTTATAGCAAATCTTTTTAACATCGCTGTCCTCCTTTAGTGTTCTTGTAAAACTAGCGATTTGATACTGCTGTGATTTCCGTAGACGACAACTGCATACCGGCCTTCAGACTGTAGCCCGGTGATAGGAGTTGAGGAAATCAGCGGAGCGCCACCCGAGTGCGTGTTCGTGGCAAATACTTCAAAGCTCGAATTGCCCGCTGGAATTTGCATGTATGCCGTTCCATGCCAGAATGCAATGCTAGACGCGCTCAAGCCGAGCGATGCTGCACCCAGAATGAAATCCATGCCGCCGGAGAAATCCGACACCGTGTCGCTCGACAGATTGAAGAACCGTACTAAGGCTGAGTCCTTCACACCGACAACGGAGAATGTGTATCCCTGTCCGGCCAGCAGATAAAATCTTTGTGCATCTCCATTGGCGGGTTCAAAGACACTGAAGTAGGTGTACTGAGTAGATGAAGCGAATCCGCGTCGAAGATTGTCGCTCGTCGTCCCGTAATTGAAGTGCATCAACCGTGATCCGGAAGGAATCGATACGAGACTTGAGTGCCCACCATAGATGAGGGTTCCGACGGATGTCGAGTCGTAGCTAACCGCCATGCCTGTACCGGTATTTGCCAAGTCTACAAAAACCACGTTGGACCTGAAGTCGGTAGGCGGTACATCTGTTTGGTTAACATTCAAACACCCAGAAATGCTGACGACCAGACCAACCAACAAAATACCGGTCAGCCCGATTTTAGCGGTGTGTTTCATATTACCTCCTTGAGTGTGAAGTTTTTCCCGACGTTCGTCATTCGTCTTGCCTTCGAGATCCTGACCGATGCGCCGAGTATCTTTTGGATAAAGATTTTTGGATAGGAAAGATTAGAACCCGAAACAATTAACAAAGAGCCTCCTAATCACGCTTTGTCGGATTTGTTCTTTTGATTCGAAAAAAAGAAGGGAGATGGCGAGGACTAAATCTCGTGTAGTGATATTACAGTAACGCCTGCCGAAACACCACTCCAACCATCGAGAGCCCGATACAACCGGCAAACCGCTTCCTTCTTCGAGTTCTGAAACACAAACGGTCCTCACACATATGAAGACCTTTCAAAGCCAAAGAAGCATTCGTCGCAACATACCTATGCGACGAAAGCATTAGAAAAAAATCTTGAGGTTCTTGCTTAGCACGACTTAGATGGAAAATTCGTTGAAATATAATCTGCGTTATCTACTTTGTCAAGCGAATGGCGAAGAAACTTTGAGGCTCTCCCGACTCGCCGGCGAATTTTTAACGGGCATCGATCTCCGGTGAGCAGTAGCGCTTCGATGGAAGTGAGGAGTAAAAAAGACGTGCGACGATCAAATGGAGGTTTCCTGAGAGGAGCGCCGTGCTCCCGGTCAGCGATCCACAACCGACCGGGAGAGGCGATAGACTGGAGAATCTACGTTCCTAAGAAAGGCTGCTTTGGCACCTACGCTGTTTCAGAACAGCTTACAAACGTCAAAGCTTTATGGATTTCACTTCGAACACACCTTCAACCTTTGAGATTTCTTTCAGCACAGGCTCGGTGATATCGTTGTCGACGCTCATGATAGTTATAGCTTTATCACCGGGAGCAGACCTGCCAAGCGACACACCGGCAATATTGATTTTGGCAGCCGCGAGAAACCCACCAACCGCGGCTAGCATCCCGGGGCGGTCGATGTTTGAATAGAACAGCAGCCGACCTTCGGGAACGATCTCGAAATGAAAACGATCGATACCGACAATCCTCATCTCTTTTTCACCAAACACAGTTCCGGAAACTGCACGTTCTTCTCGATCTGTCTGGACTTCGATTGCAAGAAGGTGAGGATAGTGCTCTCCCTCTTGTTCTTTCTTTTCGCTAATTGCGATTCCCATCTCTTTCGCAATTACCGGTGCATTTACAAAGTTGACGGGCGCGTACATAAGCTTGTCAAGCATGCCCTTGAGAACGGCAGTGCTCAGAAGTGCGGACGAGTTTTGCAGGAGTGCCCCCCTGTAGGAGGCGGTGATGGATTTTACTTTGCCGGAAAGGAGCTGGGCATGTAAAGATCCGATCTTCTCGGCCAGGACAAGATAGGCACGAAGTTCGTCGCTGACTGCGGTCTGATAGTCGATAATGTTCACAGCGCCAGCGATACCTCTTCCGTTGAAGAAATTGACCAGTTGTTCGCTAATCTGCTTGGCGACTTTTTCCTGAGCCTCTTCTGTGGACGCACCAAGATGCGGTGTTGCTATGACTTTCGGATGCTTCAAGAGTGGATTATCTGTGGGAGGCTCCTTTTCGAAGACATCGAACGCTGCCCCCGCCACTTTTCCGCTTTCAAGAGCTTTTAGCAACGCTTGCTCATCAATGATACCACCTCTTGCGCAGTTCACGACTCGCAATCCCTGCTTGCACATCGAAAATGCGTGCTCGCCAAGTATACCCTTAGTTTCCTCGGTCAGTGGAGTGTGAACTGTTATGAAATCGGACCTTCTAAACACTTCATCCAACGCGACCATTTCGAGGCCGAGTTTCGAGGCTGCGTCCGAAGACAATAGCGGGTCGTAACCGATCACGCTCATCCCGAAAGCTTCAGCCCTGAAAGCAACTTCCCTTCCGACTTTTCCCAGCCCAATAACACCCAGAGTTTTTCCGAAGAGCTCTGTTCCCGTATACTTCTTGCGGTCCCACTTACCGTTCTGAAGCGACTGAAACGACTGAGGAATGTTTCTTGCAAGGGACATCATGAGTGCCATGGTATGTTCGGCAGTCGAGACTGTGTTCCCCCCCGGGGTATTCATCACTACTATACCTTTACGAGTGGCCGCGCCAACATCAATGTTATCGACACCCGCACCAGCCCGTCCGATAACTTTCATCTGGTTCGCCTCGGCTATGATATCCGCCGTGACCTTCGTTCCGCTGCGTACTATCAAAGCATCGTAACCTCCGATGATTTTCTTAATCTCATCGGGAGGCAATCCCGGTTTTGCATCCACCTGTATGCCTTCTTTCCCGAGAACATCGGTGCACACTTGTTCAATTTGATCGGTGATCAGGACTTTCATAGAGCATCAACTTCCTTTCGGAGTCTGACAGCAAACAAATAAGGGCGATTGCGATTGATCATTTCACCGCCTCCAACCTTGGCGCATCGGCGGTCTCTTTGGTGTATTCAGCAAACGTTTTCTGAACTGCAGTCACACCCGAACCGGGTTCGAACTTGAAGTCCAAATCGTGAAGCGTCCATTCAAGAGCAGCAACAACGCCCACAATATCAACTTCGTCGTAATACCCTAAGTGTGAGACCCTGAAGATTTTTCCCTTGAGGTGCTCCTGTCCTCCTGCAGTAGTGATTCCGTATTTTTGTTTGAGCAGCTTATTGAACTTGGAGTACTCAACACCTTCCGGTACGTTTACGGCGGTGACCGCATGTGACGCCGGCGAGCCAAAGAGCTTCAAGCCGATTGCCTTGCTGCCGTTGCGGACGGCCTCCGATAGGACCTTATGATGGAACCAGATATGTTCAACAGTTTCCTCGCGGATCATCCGAAGAGCCTTCTCCAAACCTATCGCGAGAGTGATTGCAGGCGTGAACGGTGTATCATCGTTGGCGTAAGACTTCAGCGCCTTCTTCAAACTGAAGTAGAATTTCGGGAGCTTAGAAGTCTCGATCATTTTCTTCGCGCGGTCGCTGACTGCTACAAAAGCAAGGCCCGGCGGAATCATCAAACCTTTCTGCGAGCCCGTGACAACTACGTCCAGCCCCCATTCGTCAAACCGCATCTCGTGACAACCGACAGAGGTTATTCCGTCTACGACAACTGCTATGTCGTATTCCTTATGTACTGCTGCGGCGATTTCTTTGATGTTCGTGAAAACCCCCGTCGAAGTTTCGCTTTGCGTCAGAAAAACCGCCTTCACTCCCGGGTTCCTCTTAAGCGTATCGAGCACGATTTGTGTTGAAGGAGCGGTGCCCCACTCTACTTTGATTTCCACTGGTTCGACGCCGTACGCTTTCATTATTTCGCCCCACCGCTCGCCGAATTTTCCGAGGTTCACGAATATCGCTTTGTCCCCTGGAGACAAGAGATTAGCGACCGAAGCTTCCATCGCTCCTGTTCCCGAACTAGTCAATGTGAGGACGGGGTTTTTCGTCTGGAAGAGGTATCTTAGATTCTCGTTTACACTTTTAAGTACTTCTACAAATTCCGGATTTCTGTGATGAATTATTGGC
>JAJYOS010000609.1 GCA_021796055.1 Bacteroidota bacterium | reverse complement strand
GGACTCCAAATACTAAATCCGAAATTCTTGACAATGACCAGAACTCGAATGATAAAACCCGAAATGCTCCCGGACTTCCGGTATCGATCGAGAAGAGGGCATGCCGTTATGAGCTTTCGATTTTCGTATTTGTATGGAGTTTAGGATTTATGATTTATCATAGCCGAACTTAAATGAAATGTCAGCTCAGGAGAATACGAATCTGTTGAATACGGCTTATATTTTCCCCGGACAGGGATCGCAATATGTCGGAATGGGTAAGGACTGGTACGACTCCGATCCGAAAGCCAGGGAAATGTTCATCCGGGCAAACGAGATTCTGGGATTCGACATCGCGAAGATTTGCTTCGAGGGACCTGAAGATGAGCTGCGGCAGACGTCGGTCACGCAGCCTGCCATATTCCTGCACAGCGCCGTTGCGTTCACCCTGATCGGGTCAAAAAAGTTCGACGCAGCCGCGGGCCATTCTCTCGGAGAGTATTCTGCGCTCTATGCGGCGGGCTCTCTCGATTTCGAGCACACTCTCATGCTTGTCGGCCTGCGCGGCAGGCTGATGCAGAATGCTGGTAAAGTGAGACCGGGCACGATGGCGGCGGTCGTCGGTCTCGATGAGAAAACAGTTGAAGAAGCATGCCGTGAGGCCTCGGTCAACGGCGTCGCTCAGCCGGCGAACTTCAATTCACCGGGACAGATCGTGATATCAGGCGACGTGGAATCCGTCCGGAAGGCTATGGAGCTCGCGAGGCAACGCGGCGCGAAAATGGTGAAGGAGCTTGTCGTAAGCGGCGCTTTTCACTCACCGCTGATGGAAGCGGCGAAGGACGAACTGAAAAAGGCAATAGATGCCGCGCCGGTGGGCGACGCCTCAGTACCGGTGTATGCCAACGTGTCGGCGAAGCCTGTCAGGACGGTCGCAGAGATAAAGGACGCGCTCATACGTCAGCTGACCAGCCCTGTAAGGTGGCAGGAATCTGTCTCAAATATGTCGGCCGACGGAATTGGGACATTTGTGGAAATCGGTCCCGGCAAAGTTCTTCAGGGACTTGTAAAGCGAACGATCTCAGGCGGCATTACCGCCGGAATAGACAGAGTCAACGACGTGAGTGCCCCCGCAAAATGAGCGATCAAGAGATTAAGATAAGCGGTACGAAGTTCGAGCTTAAGATTTTCACTGATGGGTTCGAGGATCAGAACGGTCCGAACGCATGCAGTTCGAAATGCTGTCGCCACGGCGTCTACCTCGACCCGACGGAGAGAGACCGCATACTTGCTCATGCAGACGTCGTCGATAAATATTTCGACGAGACGCAGACAAAAGACAGAACCAAATGGTTCGATAACACCGAGGATATAGACGGTGATTTCCCGTCGGGAGTCTGCGTGAGCACCGAGGTGTATAACGACAAGTGTGCATTCCTCGACGGCAGGGGGAGGTGCACCCTGCAGGTCGCGGAGAAAGAGAAAGGGTTTCAGCAATTTTCTTTGAAGCCCTTCTACTGTGTTCTCTTCCCGATCGTGAAGGAGGATAATGTGATCGGGTATGACGATTTCTGCGCGGGAGAATCGGCGTGTTGTACGGCGACTCCGTTCAGCGAGAAAAAGATGGTCGAGGTGTGCGCCATAGAACTCGAGCATGTCCTCGGTGTCGCGAAATACAAAGAGGTACTGGAGTATTACCGGAAACAATTTTCGCATCCCCAGATAAAAGACTCCTTGCGAAATGCACGAAAGGACCCAGTCGATGCTGGAAGGTAAAGTAGCCCTGGTGACGGGTGGCGCCCGCGGGATCGGGCGGTCGATCACGCTGGAACTCGCAAGAAACGGCGCGGACGTCGCGTTTACATATAAGCGTTCCGCGCAGCTCGCGGAGTCTCTGGCGGCAGAAGTGAGGTCGATGGGAAGGAAAGTCCTCCCGCTGGAAGCCGACGCAACTTCCATGAATTCGGCGGTCGAGGTCATCGGGAAGGTCGTGGCGGAGTTCAAGCGGCTCGATATCCTAGTCAACAACGCCGGGATAACCAAAGACAGCCTTCTCCTCCGGATGAGCGAGGAGGATTGGGATTCCGTCATACAGACCAACTTGAAAAGTGTCTTCAATTACACGAAAGCGGCAGCTCGTACGATGATGGGACAGCGTTACGGAAAGATCATCAATATGAGCTCCGTCGTGGGGCTGATAGGGAATGCCGGGCAGTCTAATTACGCGGCTTCCAAGTCGGGCATCATAGGCTTCACAAAGTCGATCGCAAAGGAACTGGCGAGTAGAAACATACTTGTCAATGCTGTGGCCCCTGGTTATATTGACACGGACATGACCGCAGCTTTGACAGAAGAACAACGAAAGGCGGTTACTGATGCGATCCCATTGAAGCGAGTTGCGAAACCCGACGATGTCGCAAAAGTGGTGCTTTTTCTCGCCTCGCCTGATGCGGATTACATAACAGGTCAGGTGATTGCGGTAGACGGCGGGATGTCAGTTTAAACTCAAACAAATGGAGGAAATACCATGGCAGTAGATGTCGAAGCAAAAGTGAAAGAGATTATCGTGAACAAGCTCGGGGCTGAAGAATCACAGATCAAGCCGGAAGCTTCTTTCACGAACGATCTCGGAGCAGATTCACTTGACACTGTCGAACTAGTGATGGAATTCGAGAAAGCTTTTAACATCCAGATTCCCGACCAGGACGCGGAGAAGATCCGCACCGTCGGAGATGCAATAAACTATTTAAAACAAAAAGTCGGCTGATAACCATTAGAGAAAATCCCACAAGGGAAATCGCATGAGAAGCGGAAAACGTGTCGTAGTTACAGGACTCGGAGCGGTGACACCGATCGGGCTTACCGTAGATGAGTTCTGGCAATCGATGATGGACGGCAAAAGCGGAGCGGGCCCTATCACGTATTTTGACGCTTCAAGGTACGATACGAAATTCGCTTGCGAAGTGAAGGGCTTCGACCCCCTCAAGTACCTGGACAGGAAGAGCGTGCAGCGGATGGATCTGTTCACACAGTTTGCCATGGCGGCTGCAGCTCAGGCAATCGAGGATGCCGGCATCGACTTTGAAAAAGTCGACAGGGACCGTGTCGGCGTAATAGTCGGAAGCGGCATTGGAGGAATGTGGACCTACCAGAGACAGCAGGAAAACCTCTTCCAAATAGGCGGACCCGACCACATCAGCCCCTTCTTCATTCCTATGATGATCTCGGATATTGCCGCCGGAAATATTTCGATCCGGTATAAAATCCGGGGGCCGAATTACGCGACCACATCTGCGTGCGCCACCTCGGGCCACGCCATAGCCGACGCTGCAATGCTTATCGAGCGCGGCGACGCGGATATGATGATTACCGGCGGCTCGGAAGCAGCCGTTTGCCCGATGGGGATCGGCGGATTTAATTCTATGAAGGCGCTGTCGACACGGAACGACGATCCGCTCCATGCCAGCAGGCCCTTCGACGCGAAACGCGACGGCTTCGTGATGGGTGAAGGGGGAGGAATTCTTGTCCTTGAAAGCTACGAACACGCTTCAAGACGCGGCGCCAAAATGCTCGCAGAGCTGGCAGGGTTCGGACTCACCGCGGATGCGTTCCACTTGACCCAGCCCGCACCCGGCGGCGAGGGGGCGGTAAGAGCGATGCGGTTGTCGATCAAGGAGTCTTTTATCTGGGGATGCGAAA
>JAJYOS010000044.1 GCA_021796055.1 Bacteroidota bacterium | reverse complement strand
ACACAGATGAAATTTCCCGATTACGTTGTAATTGTCATCTTCTTTGGGCTGATGGTGCTGATCGGCTTCTATTCTTCCAGGAAAGTAAAGAACGCCACCGACTTTTTCGTCGCGGGTGGAAAGGTGCCTTGGTGGCTCGCTGGAATATCGCATCACGTATCGGGGTACAGCGGCGTAGTCTTCGTAGCGTTCGCAGGCGTCGCCTATACTTACGGTTTCACTATCTATATATGGTGGGCCGTCGCGATATCAATCGCGGTCATAACCGGAGCTTACCTGATAGCTCCGAGATGGTCCAGGCTGAGACAAAACCTGAACATCGGATCGCCAACCGAATATCTCCAGGTCAGATATGGGCTCTCCACTCAGCTTCTAACCGCCTTCAGCGGAACCCTTCTCAAATTGTTCGATGTGGCGGCGAAGTGGGCTTCGATCGGTATATTACTAAACGTTTTCACAGGCCTACCTGTCTTTGCCGGGGCCGTAATGACCGCTGCCATAGCGTTGCTATACACCACTGTCGGAGGATTGTGGGCAGACCTCTACACGGACTTCGTCCAGTTCATTATCCAGATCGTTGCAGGCGTGTTGATGTTCATAACGGTAGTTGGGAAGTTGGGCGGCATAGGAAGTATATCGGCCATGTGGTCCCGGCTTCCGCAAGGCCACGCAAATTTGTTCAATGGACCTTACACATTCGCGTTCTTCCTCGCTTACATGCTGATGTCATCATTCAGCTATAACGGAGGTACATGGAGTCTGGCGACAAGATATATCGCTTCGCCGAACGCGTCTAGCGCGAAGAAATCCGGACTTTTATCGGGAACGCTTTATTTGTTTTGGCCTTTGATTCTTTTCTTCCCTATGTGGGCAGCGCCCATCTTTCTTCCAAGACTTGCAGACCCTACGGATGCTTACGCCTTGATGGTCAGAAAATTTCTCCCGGCGGGGCTCGTGGGGCTGGTATTGGCAGGCATATTCTCCGCTACTCTTTCCATGGTCACTTCAGATGCCAACACGGTATCTGCCGTTATAACCAGGGACATAATCCCGTTTCTGTCAGAAAGATTCAGAGGGCTGAATCCCAAGAAGGAGCTGAGGCTCGCCAGAGTGACGACATTTACTTTCGTCTTCATGACTTTGATTATAACGGCCTTCTACAAGGATTTCGGCGGCGTGATCGGACTAATCGTGGTGTGGTTCGGCGCACTCGTCGGCCCTACTGCCGTTCCGATGATCTTGGGTCTAGTACCTCGCTTCAAACACAGCGGCTCAAGGGCTGCAATCTCATCCATCATAACCGGAGTTGTCGTGTTCGTGCTGATGAAGGTGATTAACTACCAGGGAAGCCAGGCCTTAATACTCGCCTTGCCGACGATCGCTTCCATCCTGGTGTACCTATTCATGGGATTCGTCGAAAGAAACGGAGAGGTATCTGAAAGTGTGGAGCGCTTGCTCAGCCAGCTGTCGCTGGCAAATGTAAACGACGGAAGGGATGAATGATGAATTTGACTGCCAGATTGTTTCTAATGTACGGAAGAGAGTCGGCATATATTCTATTCGGAGATTTCAAAATTGAATTCTAAATGGAAAGACAAGACGGATCTCGAAAATTTCTATAAGGATCTGCTACAGAACAACTTCTTCAGGTTCTGGAACAAGGCCGTGGACAGAAAGAACGGCGGAATTTTCAATTGCTTCAACAACGCCGGCACGGAGCTCGTCAGCAAGAACAAGTACACATGGTCTCAGGGAAGGTTTGTATGGATATGGAGCAAACTTTACTCGTTGTCGAAAAGACAGATGTTATCACTCGATGCAAAAGGCCTGCGTGACGATCTCAATAAGACTGTGGGCTTCATTGAAAAAAATGTTTTCATGGAAAACGGCAACTGCGTCTTTCTCACGGACGAGAAAGGCAACTGGCTTGAGAGCATTCCCGGAAAGGGTTTTGACACAAGTTTCTACGCTGACTGCTTCGTTGCTCTCGGCTTCTCAGAATATGCGAGAGTGTTCAAGGACAAACATTATGTGGATCTCGCGTTCAGGGTTTACAGGCACACGGCAGAAAGGCTTCACCAGGAGGGTCTCAGGAGCGAGCCTTATCCAATTCCAAAGGGATATAAGTTTCACTCGGTCCCAATGATCATGCTGAACGTCAGCGAAGAGCTTTCGCTCACTCTCAAAATGCTCGACGACAAAAGACACGCGGAAGTCGACGATGAAAGTTCCGCCTATATGCGCGAGATTATGGAAGATTTCTATGACGAAAAGGAAAGCAGAATAATCGAAGTCGTCGGTCCCGATACCGCTTCCCGCGATAGCGTCCTGTGCCGCCACGTCAATCCGGGGCACGCGATTGAAGATATGTGGTTTGTAATGAGCCTCGCGAAGAGAAAGAACAGGATCGACTACATCGATAAGGCCGCGAGAGCAGTTAAGTCGGCAATCAAAACCGGGTGGGATCGGGAATTCGGCGGCCTTCTCAGATTCACGGACGCGGAAGGCGGACAGCCTCGCGGAACAAAGACGGGAGATCCTTACGAGACGCTCATACTAGACACATGGGACACGAAGCTTTGGTGGCCCCATTCGGAAATGCTCTACACCACGCTCCTCTCATACGCGCTTACCAAAGACGAAGAGTTCATCTCTCTTTACGAAATGGCGCATGAATATGTATTCAGCACATTCCCAGATAAAAAGAACGAGACGGGAGAATGGGTGCAGATAAGAGACAGAATGGGAAATCCCATCAACAAGGTCGTGGCACTTCCGGTGAAGGACCCTTATCATATAATCAGAAACATGATATTAATCTTAGAATTGTTGGAGCAGATTCAGCTATAAGTATTTGAACATGGAATCAGTCATGCGAGAAAAAATAGTCATAAAGAACGGATCGGTCCTTCTTCCGGATGGATTGAAGAGGACGGATATAGAAATGAGCGGAGGAATAATTTCGAAGGTGGATCCCAGCATTCCTGTCGGCTCAGACTCTCTGGAAATCGACGCCGCCGGAAAATTCATAATTCCAGGGTTCATCGACATACACACGAACGGCATCGCCGGATTCGACCTCACACTCGGAGTCTACGACGATACAAAAGACACTTTCAACTCCGACGAACAACTATATCTCTCCGGCCTGGACGTCGCGCTCAGAAAATTCGCTGAAACCGGAGTCACGCGCGCGCTACTCACGAGCCTTGCTTCACCGGTGGCGAACTTGCGAAAGGTATTTCAATACGTGGAAAGATATCGACACGCTTTTCACGGACAACCGTGGGTGGATGTGCTGGAGGGACTCTATATCGAAGGCACATTCATGAAAGATCCCGAGTACCGTGGCGCGCATAATCCGGATTATTTCCACGAACCTTCAATAAGCTTGTTTGACGAGTTGCAGAGCGCTGCCGCCGGCTTGATAAAAGCCGTCAACGTCGTTCCTGAATGGGGAGCGCCCGCGTTCGAGCTGATTAAATATCTTACGGCTAAAGGAATCGTCTGTGCCGCGGGGCATACGGGAGCCAGTGGAGACCAGTACAGTCAGGCGATATCGGATGGAACTAGGCTCGCCATTCATTTCCCGAACGGGCCCACGGGATCTTCCGTGAAGCCTTTCGACAGCGGAGGCGCCGTAGAGAGCGTGCTGCGCGCCGATGATGTCTCCGTCGAACTGATAGCAGACGGCTACCACGTCGACAAGGCTTACATCATGGATATCATAAAGAGAAAAGGATATGATAATGTCGCGGTGATCACGGACAGCATGTTCCCCACGCTGCTCGAAGGACTCGATAGGTTTTCGATGCTCGGCGTCGACGGTAAGATAAGCGCGGGCGGCGAGTACCTCCAAATAGCAGACAGAGGCAACGCGCTATTTGGGAGCACGCTGACAATGGATAAGGCGTTCTCAAATATCCTGAACTGGCTCACATCGTCGATGGAAGGTGTCTGGTACAGGGTGCACGCGCCGCTCTCTTTCGAAGAGGCGATGTCGAAAGCATCAGCTATGTGCAGCCGAAATCCGGCCAGGATCCTCGGCATATTCGAACCCAAGACCGCGAAGGACGAAAAAGAGATGAGCCATTATACGGGGAGCATCGAGGTGGGCAAGTGCGCCGACGTTGTGATCGCAGATATCAGTGGTAACGAAGGCAATCGTCGCGTTAAAATCGAAAGAGTTCTTGTCAAAGGACGGCCTGTCTAAGAACGCGCCGTCCAACTGAGCGAACACATAAACCGGAGAATCACAAATTGGAATCGGGAAGCGCAATATCGTCGTTTAAAATTGATAAACTTGGCGTGGAAGTTTACAAACACCGCGTGGCCATGGGAGCTCGGGCGGCCGAGGCTGTTGCTGAAAAGCTTAGGAGCCTGTTGGCATCAGGAAAGAACGTGCGAATGATATTTGCCGCGGCTCCTTCCCAGAACGAATTACTCGACACGCTTGTCTCGACTCCTGGAATCGATTGGTCTAGAGTAACGGCATTCCATATGGACGAATATATCGGATTGAAAGCAGGCGCCCCGCAATCGTTCGGTGTTTTTCTCAAAGACAAAATTTTCGGGAAGGTGAATTTTGGAAGAGTTCATTATATAAGTTCAAATCCCGACAGCACCGCCAAGGAGTGCGAGAGATATTCTTCCCTTCTTTCAGAGGCGCCGATCGACATAGTATGTCTCGGGATAGGAGAGAACGGGCACATCGCCTTTAACGATCCCGACGTTGCCGATTTCAACGACCCCAAAAAAGTGAAGGTTGTCCGGCTCGACCAAAAATCGAGACAGCAACAGGTGAACGACGGCTGTTTCGCTTCAATCGCGGAAGTGCCCAAAGAAGCGATAACCCTGACAATTCCGACTCTTATTTCTTCACACTACATGTACGCCGTTGTTCCAGGCAAGACAAAAGCTGACGCGGTCCGCCGCACGATCAAGGGAGAAATTTCAACGGCGTGCCCAGCCTCCATTCTGCGCCGGCATGCAAACGCCATCCTGTTTCTCGATGGCGATTCGGCGGCGCAGATAGTCTGAAGCGCGCATAAGGCCGATATCACATCGGGTAAGGTCTCTAGTCATCAACGGAATTGGAATAGGTTAGAATCCACGGCCAGCGAGTGTTTCCCGGAGCTTGGCTGCCGATTCAAACACTATCCCGTCCATGCCGACCGATTTCGCACCGAGTACATTGGCCGGATTGTCATCTATAAAAATGGTCCTGCCGGCGGGAACGTTCAGCCTGTCGAGAACCCTCTCATATATAACCCGGTCTGGTTTTGCCGCGTGCTCCTCGCTGGAAATTACGATAGGATCAAAGATTCCATTTAGTTGGTGACTCGTCATTATTTCTCTGAAAAAACCGGAGGTTGCGTTTGTGAGTAGCGCGACACCGTGACTCTTTCTGAGTTCTTTGACCAAATCGACTACGTCTCTGTTGATCGAGACATATCCCCACCATTCGTCATGAACCTGTTTTGCCGTCATGCTTGCGAATTCACCGAGCTTCTCAAAGAGTTCTTCTTCAGAAATTTCGCCCCTGTCTGCCGGACCGACCAGTTTGCTCTTCACTTCAACCGATGCCTGTTCCGGAAGGTACTTCCTGAACCAGAACGGAGCTACCTCTGAGCAAACTACTCCGAAGAAATCGAACACGAACGCGTGATAAGGCATGTTGCTGCATCTCCACTAATGATATTTAAACCCGCGCTATCCGATCACAACAATTTCAAGAGATCCGTCGGATGGTTCAGCAAGTGCTCCGCACCGCTTGCGAGTAGTTCATCTTCAGTCCGGAAGCCCCACAAAGCACCAACCGCGCGCATCCCCGCCCGGTTCGCGGTCTGCATATCGACATCGGTGTCGCCGATATAAATGAATTCCGCCGGCTGGATCCCGAGCCGCCTGCTGATCTCCAGCGCCGCCGTCGGGTCGGGTTTCCTCGGCCACTCTGCTGATGATCCCATGACCGCCGCGAATTGCACTTCGGGCAAAAGAGATGACACCACTTTTTGCGTCAGCTCGTCAGCCTTATTTGAAAGGACGGCCAACTGAATCCCCCGCGCCGAGAGTTGGTCGAGCAAGTCAATCACGCCTTCGTAGGGTTTCGTCTTGTTCGCGCAATTCTCCCGATACTCTCTCATCATCGAATCGTGACACTCCGAAATCAAATCATCGCTGCGCGACGCCTCCGGAAGCGCTTCGACGACCAGGTTTCTTATACCGCTGCCGATCATGTACTTGTATTCCTGAACTGAATGCTGTCGGAAACCGTGCTCGGCCAGGACGTGGTTCATGCAATCCGCGAGATCTTCGAGCGAATTCACAAGCGTGCCGTCAAGATCGAATAGCGCTCCTTTGAAAGTCAACGCACATTCCTCCATCGACAGATCAAACTGCCGGACTCTCCGGTTCTTTCTTGAACTTCCATGAGATTGAAATTCAGTCTGATGTTTCCCGGAATACCTGGAAACCCGATGAAGATTGGTTCACCGGCATAACTTCGAGTCGGTTGATGTTTACGTGTTGCGGAAGAGCGGCGACCCAGTAAATCATCTCCGCTATATCATCAGCGGTAAGCGGCCGCACTCCTTTATACAGCGCATCAGATGCTGCCTGGTTGCCACCCGTTCTCACAAGCGTAAATTCCGTCTCTGCCATACCCGGCTCGATCGAAGTCACGCGAACTCCCGTGCCGTGCAGGTCGCTGCGAAGCCCCAGCGAGAACTGCTTGACGAATGCCTTTGTGCCACCATACACGTTGCCGCCCGGATATGGGTAGCTTCCGGCAATGGAACTTATGTTGACTATGACTCCCTTCCGCTTTATCAGCGTTGGGAGTAGCTTGTGCGTTATGGTCACGAGGGAGGTGATGTTCGTGTCGATCATTCGGGTCCAATCGTCAAGCTTCGCCTGAGGAGCAGGCGCGGTCCCGAGCGCGAGGCCCGCATTGTTTACAAGGGCGTCTATATCGCGGTATTTAGCCGGAAGCGAGGACAGCGCAGATTCCATGGCCGCCTTGTCACGCATGTCGAATGGGAGAGCCAGAGTCTTATCGCCGCCGAGCTCCTTCACAAGAGCTTCCAGCCGGTCAGTGCGGCGCCCGGTCACAACGATCTGCCAGCCTTCTTTCGCGAATCTCCGCGCCGCAGCGGCGCCGAATCCCGACGTCCCTCCTGTAATGAATGCAGTTTTCAACGTTATTCCTTCCAAGAAGATCTAAGTTAATCATTCTCCGAAAAGCCGCGCCCGCCTCGGAGCGAGTTTCTCGTCACCTTGACAAATCGACAACTACTCCGACGCCTAGCGGCTCTTTCCTAATATGCGTATATAAGATACAAAAACTTTCCCAACCCGCGATTCCGAAGTTCATGAAAGAAATCCACGGGAAAGCCCCTCAAACAAATGGGCAGCATCAGGACCGTGAGTAGTCCGGTCTCTTTTGCTGCCCTGAAATTTCGAGGGACGGTCTCAGGATCCCGTCCCTTTCAATACGTGTCGGGTTAGATGCGATCCGTCTTCATTTCACTCCAGAGGATACTCAGGCCGACATCAGTAGTAATAACCGCCGCCGCTTGAAGTCGGCACGGTTATCACCCAGCTGAAGAGAGCTCTTCTGACAGGATGAATCATCTGACCGCTGCTCACCTTCAATCCGGTCGAGTTAAGCACGTACGTTCCGTTCGTCTCAACGTCATAATACCAGCTTTGTGCAGTTATCTCCGGATCATTCGCGATCATAGTCATGGGATTTTGAAACGTCCCGACGAGCGAATCTGTATTCGTGTCGACTACCTTGAAGGCAAATGCCAATATGGGTTTCTCGCCTGAAGGAGCTGTCGCCGCTAAGGTTGTGGTGTCTCCCTCCAAAAGATAAAATTCGACCGGCGTTGCAAAAACGTTTCCGGGTATCTGAAATGTGTATGGACCTGACACTACAGTGTCTGCTTTTCCCGGCGTGATCTGCACGGAATCGAGCACGGTGGAGAAGCCATACTTTGTCCAATCGGGCACCGCCACAGTGCCTGTGCTCGGCTGTGTTGGCATAGTCGACTTCTTGCTGCAAGCTGCCAGCATCACCATCATCGACAGGCTCATGACCACAAATATCTTACGCATGGGAATACCTTTCTCTAGCTGTTTTCAATTCAGGCATTGCTGAAAGAAGCGGCAGAGGGGAGCGCGGAGGTGAAGGAAACCGGAAGGAATGTTGGAGGGGATTCTCCGGCTACTCCTCTGTCGGAATTTGCCGGAACCTTTCCATGATGGGGTGATCATTTCTCATGGTCTCTTGTTTACTATCGCTCAACACGTTCGAATCTATCTCTCGACACTGTTCTTCAGCATGTCTCTATTCAGCGGTCGAACCGCTCGCGCGGGTCATACTTCCGGACTAATGTATGCCGGCGGTAACTCGATGACCACCAGCGCCTTTAGAAGACCAAACGGAACGCAATGAATCTTCGTTCCAGATTCATGGCCTTCTTAACTACCGATGGTTCTCGACGATCCGTTCACGCTTCTTGTGATTAGTGCGATTCCAATCCACTTGCTTCTGCATTAATGCTCGATTCCGTCCCAATTCTCAGAAGCCAAACCCGACGTCAAAGACCTTGAGTTTGATTATTACGGCTTTCATCGGTAATTTAAACCGTTCAATTTTTCCTTGAAAAAGAGAGAAACGAGCACCCGAAGGCGATAGTCTGGTTCAATGACAACCAGGCAGTAGCAGCCATGACAGCTTTGGAGGATCTTAACATTGCCGTGCCGGGGGAAATTTCAATCATCCAGAGCGATGATAATTATCGCACGCGGCTTTTTCGATTCCGCTTCCAACGATCATGTCAATGAGCACCGGATCGGCGAGACCACGGCAGAATTTTCCATCAGAGATTTTGAGCCGTCCATGGTATTGAACGCTGACTGTTTATTTCAAGAACGGAAGGATTTTTTAACCGGATTTCTTCGTTACTGACATGTGAAAGGTTTCTGAAAGACTTTCTTCAGGTACCATGACTCATTAAAAACGAGATCGGAATCCGGATTTCTCCCGATGAATTATATCGGTCGGAATTTTGCCCGCCGCGGATAAACCCGGATTTTATTTTCCCTTTCATGTAACACTTTCACATTAATAAATTACGGTTCGTAAGATGTCAAATAAGGAAACACACACGAGGTGTTAAAGTGGATATCTCCGCATTAAACGAGAAGATCAAAGAAGAAAGCGCATTTGTAGACTTGCTGATGAACGAAATCGGCAAGGTAATCGTCGGACAGAAAGCCATGATCGAGCGACTCCTGATCGGGCTCCTGAGCAACGGACACGTACTACTGGAGGGCGTGCCCGGACTTGCGAAGACGCTCGCCATAAAGACTCTTTCTTCGGCCATGAAGGCGAAGTTTCAGAGAATTCAGTTCACTCCCGATCTCCTTCCCGCCGATCTCGTCGGGACGCAGATATATAACCAGAGAGAGGGCAACTTCCTGATCAGGAAGGGTCCGATCTTCTCAAATTTCATACTGGCAGATGAGATTAACCGCGCTCCGGCCAAAGTGCAAAGCGCTCTACTGGAGGCAATGCAGGAGCGCCAGGTGACGATCGGTGAGCAGACTTTCAAACTCGAAGATCCGTTTCTGGTTCTCGCCACTGAGAATCCCATCGAGCAGGAAGGCACCTACCCCCTTCCCGAAGCGCAGGTAGACCGATTCATGCTCAAGGTGGTAATTTCTTATCCTTCGAGGGATGAGGAACTGAAGATCATGCGGCAGAACGTTAATGCCGTTGATGACGGCGTTCAGCAGGTTGTTTCGCCGAAGGACATCATAAAAGCGAGGAACCTCGTCCACGATGTTTATATAGATGAAAAGATCGAGAAATACATCCTCGATATAGTTTTCGCGACGAGGTCACCAAAGAACTACGGACTCGAAAAGCTTACCGACTACATAAGTTACGGCGCCTCTCCGAGAGCCTCTATAAACCTCGCGTTGGGGGCGAAGGCGATGGCGTTCATAAAGAGAAGGGGTTACGTCATACCTGAAGACGTAAGAGGCATCTGCCTCGATGTTCTTCGTCACCGCGTGGCCGTTACCTACGAAGCGGAAGCGGAAGAAATAAACTCCGAGAATGTCATAAAGGAAATTCTGAATAAGGTTGAAGTGCCCTGATCAGGAATTCGCAATTGAGAACCTAAGATCAAAATTTAAAATTCTACCAAGAGATTGCAAACTAAAGAGCTCTTAAAGCAAGTCCGGCAAATCGAGATCAGAACCAGAGGCATGGTCGACCAGGTCTTCTCGGGAGAGTACCACTCCGTCTTCAAGGGGAGAGGGATGGAGTTTTCCGAGGTAAGGGAGTACCAGTTCGGCGACGACATCAGAAACATTGACTGGAACGTGACGGCGAGGTTCGGTCACCCTTTTGTTAAGATATTCGAGGAAGAGCGCGAGCTTACCGTGATGCTCATGGTAGACATGAGCGGCTCATTGATATTCGGCTCATCCGACAAGACCAAGCAACAGATCGCGGCAGAGATCGGCGCGATTCTCGCGTTTTCCGCGCTGAAGAATAACGACAAAGTCGGATTGATAATGTTCACCGACAAAATAGAGAAGTTCGTCCCGCCAAGGAAAGGGCGGATGCATGTTCTGAGGATCATCCGTGAAATCCTCTCGTTCGAGCCTGAAGGAAAAACCACCAACCTTAGAGCGGCCCTCGAATACATGAACAACGCCATAAAGAAACGGAGCATCGCCTTCCTGATTTCAGATTTCATGGACACAGGGTACGACAAGATACTGAGGATCGTCGGCAAGCGTCACGATCTCATCGGCGTAGTGCTCAACGACAAACGAGAGAACGAAATCCCTCCGGTTGGATTGATGAAATTCACGGATGCCGAAACTGGGAGGGAAAGGTGGATCGACACAAGCGACAAGAAAACGAGACATCTCTTCCAGCAGCTAAGAGAGCGAAACAGGTCTCAGCGCAAAGCGCTCTTCATTTCAAGCCGTCTCGACAGCATAGAAATTCAGACCGGTGAAGACTACATAAAACCTCTCGTCCGGTTTTTCAGATTGAGAGAAAAAAGATGGTAAGAAGAGCCGCGCTCCTCTGGTTGTTCATTTCCCTCATCGCCTCGCCCGCTTTTTCGCAGGTGACCTCGGCCACGGCGTCGACCGGCAAGACGAACTACCTCGTCGGCGATTACATTCATTACAAAATAGAGATCGGCTACAAGAGCGGCACGACCGTCTACCAGCCGATGATCCAGGACAGCCTGCAGAGCCTGACCCTTCTGAAGATTGGGAAGCCCTCGAAGGTTGTCGTGAACGGCGACACCACGGCCACTTATGCCTACACGCTTTCCTGCTACGATTCAGCCGGCGTGACCATTCCAGGAATCCCGATTTTCTATCGGACTACCGGGGACACTACGCTCCAGGAAGTTCCGACAAACCCCGTTCGTTTCGCCGTCTCGACAGTCAAAGTGGACTTGCAGAAGGGAATCAAAGATGTAAGTGCCCCGATAAAGATTCCCTTCGACTGGAGATGGTTTCTCGTATGGATCGGCGCGGCGCTGCTAATCGCCGCGATCGCGTATTATCTCTATCGCCGATATAAGAAAAAGAAAGCCGCAGCCGCCTCGGTCAGACCTGTCGTGAAGCTTCTCCCGCACGAAGAGGCGCTGAGCTCCCTCCACCAGCTTGAGCAAGAGCAGCTGTGGCAGCGCGGACTTGTGAAGGAATATCATTCGGCGATCACTGAAATAATCAGAAGGTATTTCGAGAAGCGTTTTGACATGCCCGCGATGGAGCTTCCGACTTCGGAAGCGCTGGAACTCCTTAAGCATCGCCCGGAAAGCGCCCCGATACTCGACCTGACCTATGGATTTCTCTCGAACGCGGACATGGTGAAGTTCGCGAAGTTCACCCCAATGAATTCGGTCAACGAAGAAATGATGAAGCAGGCATACGAGATCGTGAACGAGACGGCCGTAACGAACGGCAAGGATGACAAGGAAACCGGTGACGTTATTCAATAATATCACATTCGCTTACCCATGGGTGCTTTACCTCCTGCCGATCGTCCCGCTGATGATCCTCTGGCATTGGAGGATAGGAAGAGCGAAGCAGCCGTCCCTCACCTACTCCTCGCTGGACATGTTCGGAGGCATTCCGAAATCATGGAAAGAGAAGATGAATGGCGCGCCCGTCCTTATGAGATCAATCGCTATCGGACTTCTCATTGTGGCGCTTGCAAGGCCCCAGACCTACTCCTCGTCACAGAACGTCACGACGGAAGGAATCGATATTGTTCTCTGCCTAGACATGTCCGGAAGCATGACATCCGAAGATTTGAAACCGAACCGCATCGACGCGGCGAAGGCCGTGGCCGCGCAATTCATAAAGGAAAGACCGAACGATCGTATTGGGCTCGTCATTTTCGGAAGACAGGCATTCACGCAATGCCCGATCACCATCGACCATGACGTCCTGCTCAACCTGCTTCGTAAGGTGAAGCTGGGAATGGTCAACCCGGACGGCACGGCAATCGGGAACGCGATCGCCGACGCGGTCGGACGACTCAGATACGGTGAGGCGAAAAGCAAAGTAATCATACTTCTGACCGACGGTGAAAATAACGCGGGTCAGGTCGATCCACTGACCGCCGCCGAGATTGCCAAGACATACGGCGTCAGAGTTTATACCATAGGTGTCGGAACGAACGGAGAAGCGCCTTATCCCGTTCAAACACCTTTCGGCGTTCGTTACCAGATGGTCCCCGTCAAGATCGACACGACGCTCCTGAGCAAAATTTCCAGCATCACGGGGGGTGAATTCTTCAGGGCGACGAACAACAGATCGTTGGAAGAGGTCTACCGGCGGATCGATAAACTTGAAAAGTCCAAGATCAAAGTGACTTCATACAGGAACACAACTGAACTCTTCGCCGGCTGGCTCGACGCGGGGTTGATACTCCTCGCGCTTGAACTTGGGATGTCTAAATTTGTTTTAAGAAGGGTGCCGTGAGGAGTAAAGGCACAGGCATCAAGAAGCACAAAACAGAATTATGATTCGATTCGCACATCCGGAATTTCTATACGGGTTGTACTTCATCCCGGTGCTTGTTCTAGCTTTTTGGTATTTCGCCAGGAGAAGGAACAAGATGCTCGAAAAGTTCGCGGGCAAGACCCTGCAGGACGTTCTTCTCCCGACTTACAGCAGGGGAAAAGCAATCCTGAGGTCGGGTATTTGGATTTTTGCCGTTGCCTGCCTCCTCGTCGCCGCGTCCGACCCTCAAATCGGCACGAGACTCGAGACCGTTAAAGAAACAGGCATAGACATTTATATACTTCTCGACGTCTCCCTCAGCATGCAGGCACAAGACCTTCAGCCGAGCAGGCTGGACAAGGCAAAGCTGGAAATAGCGAACCTCATCCAGAGATTGCACGGTGACAGGATCGGTCTGATCGTATTCGCCGGAGAGCCTTTCGTGCAGTTCCCTCTGACGACGGACTATTCGGCAGCCGACCTTTTCCTCAACGCCGCGAACACGAGCAGCGTCCCCGAGCAGGGTACCGCCATTGCCGCCGCCATAAACCTCGCCGTCAAATCGTTCGATTATAAAATGAATTCGGAGAAGGTCATGGTCCTTTTCACGGACGGCGAAGACCATCAGGGAGATATAAAAGGCGCGATCGAGAACGCTAAAAAACACGGCATCAAAATTTTCACGATCGGACTCGGCTCCACGCAGGGAACACCGATACCTATTTACAACGATCAGGGCCAGCAAATTGGCTTCAAGAAAGACGACAAGGGTCACATCGTCCTGACTAGGATGCGGCCGGAGACGCTCGAAGAGATCGCGTCTGAATCGGGCGGGAAGTTTTTCCAGGCCCAGAACGGAAGGGATGAGCTCAGGATCATCTACGACGATCTCTCGAAAATCAAGAAGACGCAATTCGGTGAAAAGCGGGTTGCTGATTACGAGGACAGGTTTTACTATTTCTTGGCGCCGGCAATCCTGCTGCTTCTCGTCGAGTTCTTCATGTCGGATCGCAAATCTCGTTTATTTACGAAACTAAACAAGAAACTGGGAATAGAGTAACCGGCAATGAAAAGAAGAATCTCATTCATGCTCGCTCTATCTATCGCCGTTTTGACTCTCGGCGGCACGGCGCTCGCCCAGGGCCCACGGTCTTACGTGAACAAAGGCGTGAAACTCTATAAAGACGGAAAGTACGTCGACTCCGAAGTGGAGTTCAAGAAAGGTCTCGGTAAATCGCCGGACAACTTCCAGGCGAACTTCAATCTCGGCGATTCATACTATAAGCAGGGCAACTTCCAGGACGCGATGAAATCGTTCCAGTCTTCTATAACGAAAACAAAGAGCCCCCTTCTCAAGTCGAAGGTGTACTACAACATTGGCAACTCTCTCCTCAAAGACAAAAAGTTGAAGGAGAGCATCGCCGCCTACACGGAGGCGCTCAAGCTTGATCCGGGAGACATGAAAACCAAGTATAATCTCTCGTATGCTCTCGACATGCTGAAACATCAGAAGAACAAGAATAAGAACAACAAAAACAAGAACGACAAGAATAACCAGAACAAAAAGAATCAGAACAAGCAAAATCAAAACAAGCAGAACAAGAACCAGAACAAGAACAATCAGAACAGACAGAATAATCAGCAGCAAAACCAGCAGCAGGAGCAGCTTTCCAAGGAGCAAGCACAGGCGATTTTTGCCGCTCTAAACCACGAAGAGCAGAAACTGCAGAAGAAACTACGGAAGTTCGTCGGGAAACCGATGAAGGTCACGAAAGACTGGTGAACACGAAAAAGAAACTCGGAGAAAAGTTCTGACGCAAACTGAGGGTGCAATCGACTTGATGAGGTATTTCTCTAATGTCCCCGCGGTGGACGCGAAGGTATCGGGGAGGAGAAAAATAGAAACAAGATCTTATTTGATGATCGGATTCGCCGCAACTCTTGCCGCGGTCCTCTTCGTATTATTTCCGGACGTCTCTATCGCCCAAACGTTCACGGCAACTGTAAACCACACGACAGTCGGACAGAACGAACAGTTCGAAGTCTCATTCACGTTTTCCGCGACGGACGTAAACGGGATCAAAAATTTCCAGGCGCCCGGCTTCCAGGACTTCGTCCTTCTCTCCGGGCCGGACCAGTCGACAAGCCTGCAGTTCATAAACGGAGCGGCTTCAGGTTCGATGACCTACTCGTACTATCTCCGCTGCCCGAAGATAGGCAAGTTCACAATAGGCGCCGCGTCGCTTGAATACAACGGCAAGAAATACACCACGAAGCCGGTAACCATCGACGTCACGAAAGCTTCTCCGAGTTTCTTTT